>CAYFXF010000054.1:0-9870 GCA_964347085.1 uncultured Gemmatimonadota bacterium
ACCATCAGCAGCACGCCGTACGCCGCTGCCGCGCCCAAGTCGAAGTCGCGCAGCTGGGAGAGTATCTCGATCGAGATCGGGCGCGTCCGGTGTGTGTAGAGCACGATCGAGGCGACGAACTCACCCAACCCGGTCACGAAGGCGAGCGAGGCGCCGGCCGCGATCGCCGGCAGCAAGCCGGGCAGGGTCACACGCCGAAGCGTACGCCAGGTGCCGGCGCCGAGCGAGGCGGCCGCTTCTTCCAGGCTGCGGTCGAGCTGCCGGAAGCCGGCCAGCGCCGCGCGCCCCGTGAGCGGCAGCACGCGCAGCGTGTAGGCGAGCACGAGAATCCAGGCGGTACCCACGAGCACCCAGCGGCCGGCCCAGAGCGCGCGCACGCTGAACGTCGTGGCCAGCGCGATGGCGAGCACGGTGCCCGGCAGCGCCCAGGGCAGAGCCAAGAGCGCCTCGAGGAAGCGTGCCCCGCGAACCCGCCAGCGCACGACGAGCTGGCCCACCGCGATCGCCAGCGCTAAGGCAGCGATCGTCGCCGCGCTAGCCATAAGCAGCGAGTTAACGATTGGCCGCAGGGTGCGTGCCTCGGCGAACAGCTCGGCGTAGTTCTCAAGCGAATAGCTGGGCGGCAGCGTCTGGGTCGTCCACGACCCGTCGGGCACGAACGAGACCAGCAGCAGGGTGAGGTGCGGCAGCACCAGGATCAGCACGCCCAAGCCAGCGACAACTGGTACGCCAATCGCCGCCCAGCGTGAACGCACCGGCACGCGCAGCGCCGTCGTGCCCTTACCTGGCGCAACGTACTCGCGGCTCCCCTCCCAGCGGGCGAGCGGCCAGAGCACGAGGAGCGACACGGCGGCTAACATCACCGTCTCGACCATCGCCATCGACGTCTCGCCCTGGAGCTTGCTGCTGAAGATCTGCGTGGTCATAACGCGGAAGCCACCGCCCAGCACGTAGGGCGCGCTGAACGAGGCCATCGAGGTCATGAAGGTGAGTAGCGAGGCGCCGGCCAGCGTCGGCGTGAGAAGCGGCAGGGTGACTCGCGTCAGCGTGCGCCAGCGGCCGGCGCCCAACGAGGCCGCCGCCTCGTACACGGCAGGATCGAGGCGCGCCAGCCCGGCGAGCGTGAAGAGGTAGAAGTAGACGTACATCGAGTAGGCGTGGACCGCGAGGATGGCGCCCGCGCCCCCCAGCCGCCAGGGCGGCGAATCGAGGCGCAGCGCGGCCTGTACGGTCCGCGTGGCGATCCCGCTCTCGCCGTAAAGGAAGAGGATCGCGATCACGCCCACGAGCGGCGGGAGCAGCACGGGCATCGCGGCCAGCGCACCCAGCGCCCGGCGGCCAGGGAACTCGTAGCGCGCGAACAGCAAGGCGAGAGGCACGCCGATCAGCGCGGCGGCCAGCACGGTGGCCAGCGAGATCCAGACGCTGGACCAGAGGGCGCGGAGCTCCGCCGGCGTGCTCACGAACTGGCGGTAGTGGCCGAGCGTGATCCCAACCTCGCCGCGCAAGCTCTCGCTCAGGACCACGAGGTTCGGGTAGACCACCGCCCAGACCAAAAGAACCAGTACGCCAACCGCGAGCAGCCAGGCGCGGCGGCTCAACCGGGCGCGGCCGCTCTCTGAGCGCGCGCTCACTTCCCGCTCGGCCGCGAAGCGAAAGCGAAGAGGCCGGCCGGCGCCGACTTCGGCCGGACCGCGACCCGCTCGCCGAACCGAGCCAGATCGCGATCCGCCTGGACCTCAAGAGTGCCGCCCTCGACGTCCACCGAATAGACATAGGACGATCCGGCGAAGCGGCGGTCGGCGACGGTGCCCGCCAGCGCACCGGCTGTCTCCGAGGTCGCGACGGCCAGGGCCTCGGGCCGGGCGAGCAGGCGAACCGCCGCACCGGCCGGCAGATCCGGACCGGCCTCTGGGGCGAGCGCGGGCCATTCGACACCGGCCGGCAGCCGGCACGTCACGGTAGCGGCCGCGGGCCCGGCGGCGGCCACCACCGCCTCGACCGCGCCCGCACGTCCCAGGAACGTGGCCACGAACTCGGTGGCCGGCCGGTGGTACAGGTCCTCCGCCGGTCCGACCTGGTCCAGCCAACCTTCACGCATCACCGCGATGCGGTCCGACAGGTCGAACGCCTCTTCCTGATCGTGCGTCACGTAGACGGTCGTGATGCCGATCTCCTTCACCAACGCACGCAGCTCGCGGCGCGTCTGCTCGCGCAGCGCGGCGTCCAGGTTGGAGAGCGGCTCGTCGAGCAGCAGCACCTTGGGCTCCGGCGCCAGCGCGCGCGCCAGGGCGACCCGCTGCTGCTGGCCGCCGGAGAGCGAGCCGATCGAACGGTCACCCGTCCCGGGCAGACGTACGAGGTCGAGCGCCCGCGCCACGCGCCGCGTGATCTCCGACTTCGTCAGGCCGACGGTCTCGAGTCCGAAGGCGACGTTCTCCCCGACGCTGAGGTGCGGGAAGAGTGCGTAATGCTGGAACACCATGCCGAACCCGCGCTTCTGGGGAGGGGTGCCGGTCACGTCGCGGCCGGCGAGCACCACTCGGCCGGCGTCGGGCGACTCGAAGCCGGCGATCATCCGCAGCGTCGTCGTCTTGCCGCAGCCGCTCGGTCCCAGCAGGGTGACGATCTCGTGCTCACGCACGCCGAGCCGCAGGTCGCGTACGGCCGGCGTGCCGGCGAAGACGCGGGTCAGCCCGTCAAGCTCGAGGAAGGCGCCGTCGCTCAAACGCGGCCCACCCTCAGCGCGCGCCCCGACCGCGCACGTGCGCGTCCCAGTGCTTCATCCACTCGCGCCCGCGGCTCTCGAGGGTCTCCCAGTCGATGTTCATCGGCCGCAGCTGCTGCGTGACTTGCCGGAGCCATTCCGGAGCCGAATCGGCCGGGATGTCTGTCCGGGTCAGATTGCGGAACGCCTTGCGTGCGGCGAGCAGCTGGCCCTCGACGGAACCGACGTAGTCGACGAACGCGCGTGCCAGCTCCGG
This sequence comes from uncultured Gemmatimonadota bacterium, assembly GCA_964347085.1. Lineage (GTDB taxonomy): Bacteria > Gemmatimonadota > Gemmatimonadetes > Palauibacterales > KS3-K002 > CAYFXF01. Next base: position 2,985 of record CAYFXF010000054.1, read on the forward strand.
CTGCCGGGTCCCCTTGACGATCGCGATCGCGTCCACCAGCACCGGCGTGCCGCTGGCCGGAAGGACGTAAGCGAGCGGGAAGCCCTGATCTTGCACGCGCAGCACGTCCGGCAGGTTCCAGAGCGTCACCAAGCCTTCCTGGCGCGCCAGCTTCTGATAGAGGATGGCCGGGTTGAGCACGTATTCCTTCGTCTGTGCGTCGAGCTTGCGCAGCCAGGCGTATCCCACCGCAGTGTCACCGGTTGCCTCGAGGCTCCGGAGCATGACCATGCCGAAGATCGTCCGCATCGTCCCGCTCGCCAGCGGATCGCGGATCAGCACTCGGTCACGCCAGCGCGGATCGAGCACGTCGTCCCAATCCCGGGGCGCCTGCTCCGGGGAGAGCGCGTCGCTGTTGTACGCGATCACCGCCGGCGTGAGATAGGCGCCGAAGTAGAGGTCCTCGGTTCCGCGCGCTTCAGCAGCAACGGCGTGCGCCCAGCTCGGCCGATAGGGCTCGAGCAAGCCTTCGGCGGCCGCGCGTGCAAAGAACACCTCGGGGCCACCGTACCAGACGTCGGCCTGTGGGTTTGCCCGCTCCGAGCGGACGCGGTCCAACACTTCCTGTGAGCCCATGTCGATCCACTGCACATCGACGCCCGGGTTCAGCGCCTCGAAGCGTTTCTCGAACAGCACCAGCTGTTCGCGACCGTGCGGCGAATAGAGGGTGAGCACGGTCGCGGGTTCGCCACAGCCGCTCAGACCCACCAAGGCGACGAGCCCCACGAGCCGGACACGGCTACGAACGCTCGAACCGCGCCGGGACCTGCGCGACGCGCTCGCCTTCATCGTTCGAGACTCAGCAGGTTGGCCAGCAGCCGAAAGGCGCCGGGCAGGCCCGCCGGTAGCTGCCGGAACAGGGCGAGGCCGGTATAGACGTACAACCCCTCGCCGTAGGGCGCGACAAGCAGGGCGCCCCGCTGGGGCGCCTCGCCCGGGTCCGCCGTCTGGAGCAGCGGGCGGTAACGCGCGTCCCATTCGTGCGCGAAGTAGAGGCCGCGCTCCTGGACCCAGCCCTCGAAGTCCTCCAGCGTGATGCGGTTCGGCCGCACGAACAGCGCGTGCTCCGGGACGAGCAGCTCGACCGGCGCCGACTCATCGCTCACCCGATCGTGCGGGAAGCGTGCGCTGAGCGGATAGGGCGCGAAGTTCCCCTCGAAGTACCTGTACTGCTGGTATTGCGAGATGAGCGTACCGCCCGCTCTTACCCAGCCGAGCAGCCTGTCGTTGCTGGAAACGAGGGCCAGGTTCGTCTCGTAGGCGCGGATGCCGAGCACGACCACATCGTAGAGCGACAGATCTGCCGCCGAGATGGCTCGCTCGTCCAGCACGTCCACCTGCAGGCCGAGCGCCGTGATCGCATCCGCCACTGCATCGCCCGCCCCAGGCACATAGGCGACGCGCCGGCTCGTATCGACGCTGAGCTCGAACGCCTCGACGCGCGCCGCCGCTTCCTCGAACACGAGCTGCCGGCGAACGTGCGGGTAATCGACGATCGAGTAGCCCAGCCGGTGGCGGCGGCCGTCCTCGGTTTGTGCGACTGGCAGGATCGGGTACGAGCCGCCGACGCCCGGCTTCGCCGACACGTCGAACTCGAGGATCGCCGACCGGCCCGGGCCCGCCAGGTCGAACGCCGCCTGACGCGGCAGCGAGCTCCACCCCTCGGGCAGCTCCAGCCAGACGCGACCGCGCACGCCGTCCGGCGCTTCGCCGCGCAGCGTCACGCTGTAGCGCAGGCTCCTGTGTCGGCCCAGCGGATGCACCGTGACCGGCGGCGTCACACCCAGGCCGACGGCCGGCACCACGTGCAGGGGTCGGCGCACTTCGCCCAGCGCCTGGTCGGCGAACCGGTACACCGCCGCGGCCGCACGGCGCACGCTGGCGCCGGCGATCACCAGCTCGGCCTCCGCCTCGACCAGCGGCGGTCCGAACGGCCGTGCCCGCAGCGCGTCGTCCGGCGGCCAGCGGTAGAGGCCGCCGGAGCGCGGCGCCTGGAGGAAGTAGGGCCGGCTGGGCGGCGCGTCGTCGGGCAGCTCGAGGCGGAAACGGCGCCGCGTGAGCGTGCCAGGCGCGAGCGTCCCGCCCGCTCCATCGAGTGGCTGAAGATCCCAGCCACGCGGAGCCTTGAGCGATAGCTCGCGAAGCTCGACCGGCAGACCGCCGCCGTTCCAGATCTGCACCTCGAGCTCGAGGCTCTGGCCCGGGACGAGCAGGTCGTCGTCAGCGAAGGCCTCGATGATCAAGCCGGCCGCCTCGGTTAGAACCGACTCGAGCTCACTCGAGTCATCCCGCAGCACGAAGCTCAACGGCTCGGCGCCCGGTCCAGCACGCGAAGCGACCGCCACCGCACGCCGCAGCACGGAGAGCGCCTGGCTGAGTGCCGATACGACCTGTCGGCCGGGAGGGCCGGTTAGCGCCCGCCGCGCCCGCTCAAGCGCCGATCGATAGTCCCCGACCAGTTCGCTCAACTCGCGGCGCGCCGACCGCTCTTCGACCCAATCCACGAGACCCGCCAGCGTCGTGTCGACCCCATCGAACAGGCTGGGCTCGGCGTCCGACGCCCGTCCGGGCACGCGGCTCTCCAGCAGCTCGAGGCGCGTTCGCGTCGGACCCAGCGACTCGATGCGGCCCATGTCTTGCGAGCGGTGCTGACTCCGGCCTGCCATGGCGATCTGGTGATACGAGCGTCCGTAGAGGAGATCGAGCTGGCCGGTCTCGATCTCCAGGGTCGTCGCCGCGCTGTCGAAGCGGGTCGAGCGGTAGAGCTTGAGCGGTGTCCAGGGCGGGGCCGCGGCCACGAGTTGCTCAGGAAAGCGGTCCGGATCGGCTGCCGCGTCGAACGCCTCGCGAGCCAGGATCCCGGCCGCCTGATGCTGGCCGTGCCCGTCGCGGCGGGTCCCCTTGAAGATCGAGACGATCACCTGGGGACGATAGCGCCGCACCACGTAGACAAGGTCAGCGAGCAGCGAGTCCTCGGGCCAGAAGTGAAAGGTCTCTTCCACCGACTTCGAGTAGCCGAAGTCGTAGGCCCGGGTGAAGAACTGGTCCGCGCCGTCCAGCTGCCGCGCGGCCAACAATTCCTCCGTGCGAAGCAGCCCCAGGCCCACATCCAGTTCGGGGCCCAGCAGGTTCTGGCCACCCTCACCGCGGTTCAGCGACAAATACGCGGCGTCCGCGCCCATCCCGCGCACCAAGAGCGCCAAGAGGCTGGTGTCCTCGTCGTCGGGATGCGCCCCGATCACCAGCACCCGCTTCACGCTCCCCAACCCGCGCAGGCCGCCCGCGACCGCCACAAGCCCGTGCTCGGGCGCCACGTAGCTTTGCGCGGCCGCGGCGCCCGGCAGGCAGAGCACGAGGATGAGCGCGCGGAGCTGCCCAGCAAGCCGGCCACAGCAAGATCGCGCAGCGTGAAAGGCAAGCGCCACTGTCTTCATGGCCCGCCAAACTATCCCGGGCCCGTACGGCGGGAAAGCGGCAGGGTTGCCGCCCGCGTACTGTTGCAAACAGAATTCGAGGCATGAGCCAACCGACCGCCGCTGCCGGCTCGCGCCCGCTGGCCAGCCCGATCATCCTCTTGCTCATCGCAGCGACCCATCTGGCCTACGGCCTCATCATCGACTTCCGGGAGATGCCCGTCTTCCTGCCCGGCTTCGCGCTCGCCCTGCTGCTCGGCGTCGGCTACACGATCGTCGCCTGGTTGGCCCGCCGCGAGCGCGGTTACAGGGCCGCGGTCAACCTCATCGTCGGGGAAGATCTCGGGGCCCTCGCAGCTGGCCTCCTGCTCGGCTACCCGTGGGCCGACTACCTGCGCCCCGGGGGCGTCGTCTTGCTCGGTCTCCAGCTCGCGCTGGCGTTCGCCGAGATCGTGCGGCGTCAGGAGCAAGGCCGTCCGATCGTGCCCGCCACCCGGCTCGCCTGGTTCGTCGTCGCTTATTCCCTCGCCTTCGCCGCCTACCACGGGCTGCGGCCGCCGGGGGTGTGGAGCCTGCCCGTGCTGTGAGGCCCCGGCTAGCCTAGCCTCAAACCACCGTCCCTGTTAGGTTTGTGACGTGTCGAGATCGCTCTTCGGCGGGTTGCTCCTTGCGCTGGGCCTCTTGATGCTCTGGATGTTCTCGTTCGTCGTGGAACTTCCGAGCGGCCTCGAATTCATCCTTGTTTTCGTACTCGGCGTCGTCCCCGCCGTGATCGGCGCCGCCATCCTATGGGGCGGCTGGCGGAGCGCCAAACGCGTTAACCCCGAAGTCGAGCGGCTCGCCCACGTCAAGGATCAGGTGCTCTGGCGCGCGGTGGCCCAGGGCGGCCGTATCACCGTCGCCGAGGCCGCTGCGCACGCCGGTCTGCCGCAGATGGAGGTTGAGCACGCGCTGATGTCACTCGTGTCGGAGGGTCGGGCGGCCGCGGAGCCGGGTGAATCGGGCGACATAGTGTATCGTATCGATTCCCCGATCTGAGGGTCGGCTGTCCCGCACTCCCCCGCAACAATCCCAAACGCTGCAGATGACTGAGCCGTTTTACCTCTCCCGTTCACTGATCGAGAAAGCCGCTGGCGTTCTCCGTCGCGACCGGCCCGAAGTTGGCCACGCGGTCGAGGTCGACTGGAGCGCCGACAGCGAGGACGAGGCCGGCTGATGGCGATGTCCGAGCCCACCACGGTCGACGCAACCGCCGTCGATGAGCTGACCGGCAAGCTCGTCCTGGTTATTCAGGAGGCTCGACCCTGGGGCGACCGCGAGCTCATGCACAAACAACTGCGCACCAAAGTCCGGCACTACGTCCGCCACGTGCGCAGCGACGAGTTCGCCCAAGAGCACGGCCAGCGCCCGCAAGACACCATCGTGCGCCTGCTGAGCGAGCAGATCCCCGACGCCGAGTCGATCGACTTCTTCGAGCGGGTGAGCTACGAGCTGAGCAAGCACGGCATCGCGTTCGAGTACCAAATCGGTAAGCACGGCATCCCCGTCGGCTTGGGCCTGGGAGCTCCGGGACAGGTCCAGGCCTACCGCGAGCCGGGATTCGAGCCGGTCCGAGTGGGGGAGAACGCCGACCTGGAAGAGGAGGAGGTCGAGTTCGCCGACGCCGCCGAGCTCGAGCTGAAGACGCTCCAAGACGAAGGACCCGCGGGCGTCGAGGCGGACGTCGAGCCCGAGCCGGCCGTCGAGCCCGAGCTGGCTGTCGAGCCCCAGGCGGCCGAACTGAGGGAGATAACCGACCCGGACCTGGAGGCCATCGAGCTCGACGAATCGAGCGAAGTCGATCTGGACAGCGACCTGTTCAGTGAGCCCGCCGACCTCGACTTCGCAATCGAAGCTCGAGCGGACTCCGCTGACCGGGAGCCGGGGGGGAGCGAGCCGGCTGAAGCCGCCGAGCCGGAGACGATCAGCCTCGAGGCCGCTGCGACTCCCGAAGCCGCCGGAGAATTCGACCCGGACGATTCCGCGGATCTGGAAGCGATCTACCTCGATCAAGACGAGCCGCTCGACGCGGAGCTGGCCGGCCTCGAGCCAGAGGGCGTGCTCGACCTGGAGGCGATCAGCCTCGATCAAGAGGATCTGCTCGACGCGGATCTGGGCGCCTTCGCGCTTGAGGAAGGCCCGGAACCGGCCGCGCCGCCGGAGGCGACTGCGCCGCTCGCCGACCAGCGCGCCGAGCGGCCGTCCATCTTCCCGGAGGAGGAGTTCGGGCCGGCGCGATCAAAGCCCTCAGCGCGCGACGACTTGGATCTCGAGTCGGGTGAGCCCGTCATCATCGAGACGGGCAAGGGCAAAGCCGTCCGGCTGGAGGTCGAGGAGGCGACGGTGCCCGCTACACCGGGCGAACCGCGCAAAGGCCTGCTGCCCGCCATCGTCGGCGCCGCCAGCGCGGTCGTCCTCGGTGCCATCCTCTGGTCGGTGCTTGCCGTCTTTGCCGGCCACGGCGCGAGTCCCCTGGCCATCGTCGTCGCCTTGATGGTCGGGATGAACGTGCGGCTGCGTGGCGGTGGGCACACGACGCCGTTTCGTGTGGTTGGGGTAGTCGGGACGCTGGTCGCGATCCTGGTGGGCGGCACGCTCGCCTCGACCACCGTGCTCACGCTCGCCGCCGGCGAGGGGTTGGGTAGGGTATTCTCCCAGCTCTCGAATCCCGTGGCGATGCTGGCCAACCTGGGACGCGCCTACAAACCGATCGACCTGATCGCCGTGGCGATCGGCCTCTATATCGCGTTCCGGCTCTCGGCGTCCAAGCCGCCGGCGGTCAGCGCCCCGCGCCCCTCCGGTCGGCGGCGGCCCTAAGCCAAGAATCTTGCGTTCCCTCGACATTTCGATACCTTGGCAGGGTAGTTGCCCCCCTCCGCGCAGCCGCCACTCATTCGTGCGGCAGCCTCGCCTTCGGGTGATCCCGACAATGGTTCGCGATGACGCTCCCGCGATGATTCGCCACTCACCGTGCTTCGACCCAACAAGGAGGTAGGCGTGAAGACGAGGAAACGTTTCTGGTTCACACGCGTTGCCGTGCTGGCGCTCGCGCTGTCATTCGTCGCTGCCTGCGACGACGACGAGACGACCGGGCCCAGCGACGACTTCGACCCCACACAGGCCGCGACGGCTTTGGACAACCTCTCCGATGAGTTCTTCGAGGGGAACCCGGCCAACATCAGCCTCGGCTATTTCGGCGAGTTCATCCAGACAGCCCTCGGCGGCGGCGTTCCCGTCAGCATCCCGCTCGGAGCGGTTGGGGGCGCGAACGTTGGCGTGCTGGGAATCGCGCAGGGCGTCCAGGCCGGCCTGAGTGGGTTCGGCCCTGCCGCGAGCGGGCCGGCACTTATCCCGGTCGGCGCGCTGGGCACCTGGGAGTGGAACGAGGCAACGAC
>CAYFXF010000055.1:0-9719 GCA_964347085.1 uncultured Gemmatimonadota bacterium
GCAAGTTCTGCCAGAACTGGGACATCAGTAAGTCGCGCGAGATGGACCGGCTGGCCGACACAGCGTCGCCGGAGGGGCTGGCCGAGACGGCGGCGAAGCTCGGCTGTCGCAGCGCCGCCTTCACCTATAACGACCCGGTCATCTTTCACGAGTACGCGATCGACGTGGCGCAGGCCTGTCGCGAGCGCGGGGTGAAGACGGTGGCGGTGACGGCGGGCTATGTTTGCGACGAGCCGCGGCGCGAGTTCTACCGCTACATGGACGCGGCCAACCTGGACCTGAAGGCGTTCAGCGAGGATTTCTACTGGCGTATCACCAAGGGTCACCTGCAGCCGGTGCTGGACACGCTCGTCTATCTGAAGCACGAGACCGACGTCTGGTTCGAGATCACGACACTGCTCATCCCGGGCAAGAACGACTCGGAGCGCGAGCTCGACGAGCTGACGTGCTGGGTGGTGGCTGAGCTGGGGCCGGACGTGCCGCTCCACTTCACCGCCTTCCACCCGGACTGGCAGATGCTGGACGTGCCGCCGACGCCGCCGGCCACGCTCAGCCGGGCGCGCGAGATCGCTCTGCGCAACGGCGTGCGTTACGCCTACACCGGGAACGTGCACGACGTCGAAGGCGGGAGCACACTCTGCCACAACTGCGGCGCGACGCTGATCGCCCGTGACTGGTACGTGCTTGAGGCCTGGGGGCTGAGCGACGACGGCCGCTGCGCCGCGTGTGGCACGCCGTGCGCCGGCGTGTTCGACGGGCCGCCGGGCCGCTGGGGCGCCCGGCGCCTGCCGGTGCGGATCGGCCGCTAGCCCGGCCGGCGCCGAACATCGTCGCGCCGGGGCTTTGGCCTGGGCCGACCCGGCGTCCCGGCGCCCCGCCGCGCCCGTTCGGACCACGTAGGGCAGCGCCAGGTCGACGTCGCCGAGCACACCGCCGCCCGAGGTGCCGGCGAGCATGGCGGCGCCGCTCACCATCGAGCCGCGGGCGAATACCGGGTCGAGCTCGCTCTCGTAGCCAGTGCTCTGCAGCGCATCCACCAACCAGGCCTCGACGGCGCCGGAATAGAAGGTGAAGCCGAGCCCCATCACCACTGACACGGCAACGAAGGGCAGCAACCCGCCGCCCAAGCGCGCGACAGCCAGGTAACCGATCGTCGTGAGTACGAGGGTGGCCACGCTCAAGAGAAACGACACGCGTCGCCCAACCGTGTCCGCGAGTACGCCGGTGGGGATCTCGAAGACGACCATGCCGCCGGTGAACGCGGCGTTCGCCACGAAGACGCCGAAGATGTCGAGCCCGGCGTCGAACAGGAAGAGTGTGTTCACCCCCCAGATGAGCGCGGCCGAGAGAGTGTAGAGACCGGCGATAACGAAGTAGCTGTAGACGACGCGCTTGGCGGTCACGACGCGAGGCCTGCTCCTCTCCGGGGTGGGCGCGATCGCCTATTCTGCCGTCGAGCCGAGGGCGGCGCCAGGGCGCGAATCTCGCTCGTTGCTGTTCGCGACGTCGGAGGGTATCTTGCGCCCTTCGCGATAACTAGGTACGACTTGCGCTGGCGCCGTCCAGCGCCGCCCAGTCCTAATTCAAACGCAACCAGGAGGTAGCGATGAAGAAGGTCGTCTCGCTCGCCGTCACGGCCCTATGTCTCGCGGGCCTGGCGGCACCGGCAGTGGCGCAGGAGGCCGGGCCACCGCAGGTATTCTTCGTCTATTCGGAGCATGTGAAGGCCTCGATGATGCAGGAATACGAGGCGATGACCAAGGAGATGATCCAGGCGATGGCCGCGGCGCCCGGCGTGAAGGGCTCGCTCGAGTGGACCACGATCTGGAGCCCGGATCTCGGTTATAGCTTCGTGTTCGTGACCGAAGGTTTCTCGGGCATGGACAAGCTCCACCAGAGCTGGCAGACCGCGATCGAGGCCATGGGCCGCGAGAAGTTCATGAAGTTGGGCGAGAAGACGGGCCCGATGATCGAGCGGGGTGAGTCGTATGCGCTTATACTGCGCCCGGACCTCTCGTACATGCCGGAGACCGTCGGACTGACCGCCGCTCCCCTGCGCATGTACCACTGGTGGTACACGACGCCGGGCAAGGAGATGGCCGTGGAGGCTGTGGCCAAGGAATATGTCGAGCTCTACAAGGCGAAGAACATCGATCGCGGCTGGCGCGTGTATCAGGCCGCGATGGGTGATGACTTACCGATGTACCTGGTGGTCGAGACCGCGAGCAAGATGGCGGACTACTACACCGAGTCCGAGAAGATCGAGGCGGCGCTCGGCGAGGAGGGGAAGAAGCTACAGCAGAAGGCCTTGAAGCTGACGCGGCGTGTGGAGGACGGCTACGGCGTGGTCCGGACCGACCTCTCCTTCCCACCGGCGGAGATGAAGAGCGAGAGCGACTAACGGACCTTGTGCTGTCCGGCTAAGGCGATGACCTCGGGCAGCGTGGCGAAGGGGTGGCTTGGCCGCCCCTTCGCGTTTCTTGATGGTGGAGGGTCTCCCAGCCGGTCGCTCAATCGGCCGCTTTCAGCTTCTTCCTCAGATTGTCGAGCATGTCGCGGGTCAATGCCGCGAGGTCGTATTCGGGCTGCCAGCCCCACTCCTGGCGCGCCGCGCTGTCGTCCAGGCTGGTGGGCCAGGAGTCGGCGATCGCCTGTCGGACGGGATCTACCTCGTAGTGGATGACGAACTCGGGGATATGCTTACGGATCTCGTCGGCGAGCTGGGCCGGGGTGAAGTTGATAGCGGTGACGTTGAAGGCGTTTCGGTGCTGGAGCCGGCCGGGGTCGGCGCTCATCAGGTCGATGGCCGCCTTGATCGCGTCGGGCATGTACATCATGTCGAGACGCGTGTCTGCCTTTCGGTGGTGCCGCCGCCGGGCGGCGCCACATGCGAGATGAGTCCGGGGTAGCGCACCCCGCGCGTGTCGACGCCGAAGCGCGAATGGTAGTAGTCGCAAAGCAGCTCGCCGGCGACCTTGGTCACGCCGTACATCGTGTTCGGCCGCTGCAGCGTGTCCTGGGGCGTCCGCTGCTTGGGGGTGCTGGGTCCGAAGGCGCCGATCGAGCTGGGGAAGAAGACGGCGCAGCGATTGACCCGCGCGACCTCGAGGGTCCGGTAAAGGCCGCCCATGTTGACGTCCCAGGCGACGTGCGGCTTCTCCTCGGCGGTGGCAGAGAGCAGCGAGGCGAGGTGGTAGATGGTGTCGACCTCGAACTTGCGCACCACCTCGTCGATCATCCGGCGCACCGTGACGTCCACGTGCTCGAAGGGCCCGTGGTGCTCGGTCGCCGCCGCGGGCATGCGGATGTCCGAGGCCACGACCTGGTCGACCCCGTGGCGCTGGCGCAGCGCCGCGACCAGCTCGGCGCCGATCTGGCCTAGCGCGCCGGTGACCAGGATTCTGCCCAAGGCCCCCCCTTCAGGTGAGCAGCTTGCGCTGCTTGGCCGCCCGCTCGAGGTCGGCCTGGAACTTCGGCTCGGCGATCCGGATGAGCGCCTCGGCGCGCTCGCGCAGGTTCTTTCCAAACAGGTTCACCGCGCCGTGCTCGGTGACAACGTAGTGGACATCGGCCCGGCTCGTCACCACCCCGGCGCCCTCCTTTAAGAACGGCACGATGCGCGAGAGGTCGCCGTTCTTCGCCGTGGCGGGGAGCGCGATGATCGGTCGGCCGCCTTTGGAACGTGCGGCCCCCCGGATGAAGTCGACCTGTCCGCCGAACCCCGAGTAGATGTAGGGTCCGATCGAGTCGGAGCAGACCTGGCCCGTGAGGTCGACCTCGATCGCCGAGTTGACGGCCACCATGTTCTCATTCCGGCTGACGACGACCGGGTCGTTCACGTAGTCGACCGGGTGCGCCTCGATCAGCGGGTTGTTGTCGAGGAAGTCGTAAAGCTCTTCGCTGCCGAGCGCGAAGGTGAGGATCACCTTGCCGGGGTGGAGGTTTTTCCGCGTGCCGCTGACCACTCCGCGCTGGATCGCCCGCATCCCGCCGTCCGAAATCATCTCGGTGTGGATGCCGAGCTCGAGATCACCCTCCATCGACTCCCACACCGTGTCGGGTATGCCGCCGATCCCCATCTGCAGGGTGGACCCGGGCTGGATGAGCGGGATGACGTGGCTGGCGATCGCCTTCTCGACCTCGGTGGCCGGCTTGGGCTGGAGCTCGGGGAGCGGCTCGCTGGCTTCGACGATCGCCTGCGTGCGGTTCACGTGCAGGAACGAGTCGCCCAACACGCGGGGCATCTTCTCGTTCACCTGCACGATGACCGTTTTGGCCATCTGGCAGGCGGCCATCGAAGCCAGAGTCTCGACGCCGAGGCTCATGAAGCCGTGCTCGTCGGGCGGTGAGCACTGCACCATCGCGACGTCGACCGGTACGATCCGCTCGCGGAACAGTCTGGGGATCTGGTGCAGGAAGATGGGGACGTAGTCGCCGCGCCCTTCGTTCACGGCTTTGCGGTCCGCGGGCCCGACGAAGAGCGAGTTGTGTCGGAAATGCCGCTCCATGCCCGGCTGCGAGAGCGGGTCCTGCCCCACCAGCAGCACGTGGTTGAGCTGGACGTCGTGCAACTCGTCTTTGCGCTCGGCCAGCGCCCGAACCAGCGTCTGGGGGATCGCGGCGTTGCCCGCGTAATAGACGCGGTTGCCGGAGTGGATCTTCGAGACCGCCTCAGCCGGGCTGACGAGCTTCGACCTATAGTCATCCAGCCAGTTCATCGTGCCTCCCCTCGGTGCGCCCCGGACAGCAGGCTCGGAATCGGGACCGAGGGGACCCCCACGATCGGTGCGACCGTCTCGTTGACCATCTGACCCCGGTACAGGTAGACACCCGCCGCCAGGCCGGGGTCTTCGGCGAGCGCGCTGGCGATCCCTTTGCGCAGCACGTCTTTGAGGGTTGGGAGGACGGCGTTGGCGAGGGCGCGCGACGCGGTGCGCGCGATATTGGCGGTCATATTGGGCACGCAGTAGTGGATGACGTCGTGGACGACGTAGGTGGGGTGGTCGATTGTGGTCGGGCGACTGGTCTCGACGCAACCGCCCTGGTCGATCGAGATGTCGAGGATCACACTGCCCGGCTTCATCCCCCTGACCATCTCCTCGCTGATCAGGGTGGGTGCTTGTGCGCCGGCGACGAGGATGGCACCGATCACCACATCCGCGATGGCGGTGAAGCGCTCGAGCTGCGCGAGCCCAGCGACGGCGGTGACCACCTGGTTGGAGAGCTCCTGGCTCAAGGCCCGCAACCGGGCCAGGTCCTCGTCCACCACGATCACGTGCGCGCCGCTGGCCAGGGCCTGGCGCGCCGCCGTGCTTCCAACCGTACCCGCACCCAGGATGAGCACGGTGGGTGGAGTGACACCCGGCACGTTGCCCAGCAGGATGCCGCGGCCTCCCGCTTCGTTCTGGAGGTAGTGGGCGGCGATGTGCACGGCCATCTGCCCGGCCATCTCACTCATCGTGGCCAGGATGGGGTGGTTGCCCTCGCGATCCTCGATGATCTCATAGCCGATCACCGTCGACTTGAGCTCGATCAGCCGCTTGATCTGCTCGCGCGCGGCCACGGCGAGGTGATGGAAGGCGAAGATGACCAATCCGGGTTTCAGCAGGTCGATCTCCTCGGACGAGAGAAGGCCTACCCGGCAAACGATGTCGGCACGCTTGTAGGCTTCCTCGCTGCTGTAGACGATCTGTGCCCCGGCCGCCTCGTACTCTGCGTCGGAGAACTTGGCCGTGAGCCCGGCCCCCTCTTCCACCACAACCGTGTGCCCGTAGCGGGTGAGTCGCCCTACCGCGTAGGGCGTCAGTCCGGTCCGGTGCTCCAGACGGTGGGTCTCACGGGGTATGCCGATGAACATGGGGGCCTCCAGTCAGAATGCTGTACGGTTGCCCGCTCGGGTGGGCCGGTGGGAGAGCGGCCGCGCCATGGGGGGTGGGGGGCGGGGGGGCGGGTTGGGGCGGGACCCGTCAGGGCCCGCCGGGGTTGGACGCCTCCTGGTAAGCCTTGCCACCCCAGGCGAAGGCTTCCTCGTTGAGCGCGAGCATGGCGCATTGATCTTGAAGTGCCTCTCTCAGGGTGGCCAGGAAACTCTCTTCGGGGAACAGCTGGGTGGCGGCCCGCAGAGCGCCCAACGCGACAACGTTCTTGACGACGACCCTGCCCAGATCTTGCGCGATCTGGGCGCAGGGCACGCCGATCATCTTGACACCGGGGTCCAGCCGCGGGGGGCTCGGTATGACCGAGCTGTCGTAGACCACGATCCCGCCGGGCCGTACGCTGGGCCCGAATCTCTCCAGGCTGGGTGGGTTGAAGGCCACCAGGATGTGGGGCTGGGGCGACGCCGGATCGAGCACCTCGTGTGTCGCGATGTGCACGTCGGCGTAGGACGTGCCGCCGCGCGACTCCGGCCCGTAGCTGGGGATGTGCGTCGAGTCCCAGCCCTCGTTGATCGCCGTGCGGGTGGTCAGCATGGCGATGGTCTGCGCCCCGTCGCCGCCGGCGCCGGCGAACTTGATGGCGATGTCGTTCTCGTGGATGTGAGAGGGGAAGGCGCCAGCGGCGTAGCGCTGGGGCGGCTCGTACGAGCCGCTGATCACGTCCACCACCTCTGCCACCCCGAACTGGGGCGACTTCAGATCGAACCAGGGCTCCGGCTCCAGGTCTTTCTTCACGCCGAGCGGGAAGATGGGCACCATGTTCTCTTTGACCCAGGTCTCGGTCTCCGGGGGAGTCAGCTTCAGATGGATGGGGCACTCGGAGAGGATCTCGACGAACGCCAGGCCCTTGCTCTCGACTTGCAGGCGGAGCGCCTTCTTGATCGCTTTCTGGGCCCTGACCCGCTGCTTGTTGTCGAACAGCGCGCAGCGCTCGACGTAGACCGGCCCGTCGAGCTGCCCGATCGTCTCGGCCATTTTGAGCGGTTCGCCCATCAGACGATCGCGGCCCGTCGGTGAGGTGGTCGTGCGCTGGCCCATCAGCGTCGTGGGCGCCATCTGGCCACCGGTCATCCCATAGATCGCGTTGTTGACGAAGATGAAGGTCATGGGCAGGCCTAGCTGGGTTGCTTGCAGAATCTCGGCGAGCCCGATGGCGGCGAGATCGCCGTCGCCCTGGTAGCTGATGACGACCGCCTCAGGATTGGCGAGCTTGTGGCCGAGCGCCACTGCCGGCGCCCGCCCGTGCGCCGCCTGCGTGTTGCCCACGTCCAGGTAGTAGTACATGAACACGGCGCAGCCCACGGGTGAGACAGCGACGGTGCGATCCTGAACCCCGAGTTCCTCGATCGCCTCGGCGACGTACTTATGGATCAGCCCGTGTCCGCAGCCGGGGCAGTAATGAGTGGATTGGGCTTTGAGACCCTCTGCGTGGTCGTGTCGTTCGAACCGATTGTAGAAAACGCTCATACCGTCAGCCTATGGGCCTGAGAGTGCGCTCACTCGATCGACGATCTCCCGCTGCTGCGGGAGCACGCCGCCGTAGCGCTGCACGCGGTGGATAGCCGGCACGGCGGCCGCACCGCCGCGACTCAGCGCTAAGCGCAGCTCGTCCTCGAGCTGGCCACTGCCGGCCTCCACGACGATCAGGCCGCGGGCCCGCTCCAGCAGCGGGACGAGCGGATCGATCGGGAACGGCCAGAGGGTGACCGGCCGGAACAGTCCGACCTTGATGCCACGGTCGCGCAGGAGGCGCACAGCCCCCTTGCTCATCCGGGCCGGCGTGTTGCAAGCGACGATGACCCAATCGGCATCGTCGCAATGATAGAGATCGGCCCGCTGTTCCTGTTCTGTGATGCGTCGATACTTTTCGTTCAGCCGCTCGTTGTGCGCCTCGAGGTCGGCTTCGTTGAGCAGAATCGAAGTGTGCAGGTTACGGCGGTGCATCTCGTCACCGTACACCGCCCAGTCCGGGAGGCCAGGCTTGGTCATGTGCCCCGGTAGCCGCACGCGCCCCGTCATCTGTCCCATGTAGCCGTCGCTGGCCAGGACGACCGGGTTGCGGTACTTGAAGGCCAGGTCGAAGGCCTCCATGGTCAGATCGAGCATCTCCTGGGGTGTGGAAGGTGCGAGCACGATCGCGTGGGTGTTGCCGTGCCCGAGGCCGCGGCAGGCCAGCTTGATGTCCGCTTGCTCGGGTCCGATGTTGCCGAGCCCGGGACCGCCGCGCATGACGTTGAAGAAGACACCGGGGATCTCGGCGCCGATCATGTAGGAGATCCCCTCCAGCATGAGGCTGAAGCCGGGCGAGGAAGTGAAGGTCATGCAGCGCATCCCAGCGCCGCCGCACCCGTACATCATGTTCACCGTCGCCACCTCGCTCACCGCCTGGAGAAAGACGCCGTCGAGTTGCGGCAGCAACTTGGCGAGCAGCTCGGCACCCTCGGTGGACGGTGTGATCGGATAACCGAAGAAGTGGCGGCAGCCGGCGAGGACCGCGCCGATGGCGGAGGCGTGGTTGCCCCTTAGAATCATCGGCTCCATGGCGGGGAGCGCGATTCGCTCGTCGGGTATTGCGATCGGCTCGGGCGCGGTCGAGACCCGCTCGCCGAACAGCTTCTCCGGGTCGAGCAGCTCGTAATCGACCTCGCCTTCCATCGGCATGAGCCCGTAGGGCTCGGGGCAAGCGCTGAGGCACAACCCACACCCGTTGCAGACCTCGAGGTTGATCACGACCGGGGTGAAGCCGGTGGCCGGGTTGATCTCGGTCCCCATCGCGATGCAGCCCTTGGGGCAGGCCGAGATGCAGCGGCCGCACGCCTTGCAGAATTCCGGGAAGAGGAACGGCTTTGGCCGGATCTTGGTCTTTGCGCTCGCCATCATCTTCGCCGGCTCAGGGCCAGATGCCGCGCTCGAGGGTGACCTCGGCGACCCGGGTGATCGCCAGCATGTAGGCCGCCGTCCGGAGATCGACGGGCTGCAGCGGCTCGCCACCCAGGCCGCGCTGCCGGCGGGCGACTTCCAGCTTGGCCAAGGAGCCGTTGATCCCTTTCTGCCGATTGACCACGGCGTCGGTCGCCTTGACCATCTTGGCTCTCAATTTGTTGTTGACCTCCTCTTCTTCCCACTGCTCGTTCTCGTTGTTCTGGACCCACTCGTAGTAGCTGACCGTCACACCGCCGGCGTTCGCCAGGATGTCGGGAAGCACCGGGATCCCTCGCGCGAGCAAGATCTTGTCGGCAGCCGGCGTCGTCGGCCCGTTCGCCGCCTCGGCGATCAACTTCGCCTTGACCTCGGCCGCGTTGTCGGCACGGATGACGTTCTCCAGCGCCGCCGGGATGAGGATGTCACAGGGGATCGTCAACAACTCCGCGTTGCTCACCTCTTGGCTGCCCGCGTAGCCGATCACCGAGCCCGTCTCCTTCTTGTGCGTGAGCACGGCCCGCGGATCGAGCCCGTCCGGGTTGTGAACCCCGCCCCGCGAATCGCTCACCGCGATGATCCTGGCACCTTCCTCGGCGTAGAGCTGAGCGGCGATCGCACCGGCGTTGCCGTAACCCTGGACCACCACCGTGGCCCCATCCACCGAGTCGAGACCCCCAACGAGACCCAGCTCGAGCGTCCGCTGCGTGCAGAAGAGGCAGCCGCGCGAGGTGGCCTCGCGTCGGCCGAGCGAGCCACCCATGTTCACAGGCTTGCCGGTTACGACCCCCAGGTTGTTCGTGCCCCGATGCATCATGTCGTAGGTGTCGTAGATCCAGGCCATCGTCTCGGCGTTGGTGTTCA
>CAYFXF010000056.1:0-4720 GCA_964347085.1 uncultured Gemmatimonadota bacterium
GCTTGTACTCCTGCGGGTTGCCCGCGTAGTACTCGGCGTACTCCTTGGTATTCCCACCCGTGCAGAACGCCTTGTCGCCCACCGCCGTAAAGACGACACAGACGATGCTGCGGTCCATGCTGGCCTGGCGAAAGGCGAGGATGACCTCTTTAACTGCATCGGTGGTGTAGCTGTTGAACTGCTTCGGGTTGTTGAGCGTGATCCACGCGTTGTACAGGCCCTCGGCCGGCTGACCCGCAGGATCGATTGCGGGGCGGAGCTCGTAGAGGATCTCCTTGAACTCGCGCTCTGGAACAAGAGTATGACTCTTCAACATGACGCGTTCCTCCCTTACTACGCCCAGTCTGGAACCAGTATCGCGCGTTTATCGATCTCGTGATCGGCTACCTGCTGAATCACGTCAGGCCCGTCGCTCATCGGGAAGCTCCGGACAAAGGGCTTGAGCGTGATCTCCCCGTCGGTCACCAGCCTCAGGGCCGCCGGATACAGCTCCGGCTTGCAGCCCCACGTCCCCTGCACCGTCGCATCGAAGGCCATCAGGTTGCTCAGCCGCAGCTCGCGCTTGGCGAGCGTGAAGCCGACCACCATCAGCGTGGACGCGTAGGTCAGGAGGCCGAAAGCGGTCTCCTGGCCGCCTGGCTGGCCGGAGCACTCGAAGATCTTCCAGCTATGACTCGGGCAGCCCCAACCCTTGGCCTGCGCGCCGATCGCCTTCTTGAGCGATTTGAAGTCGGTCTCCGCCGAGTTGAACGTCGCCCCGGCGCCATGGCCCGAGACGGCCTCGAGCTTCTTAGAGTCGATATCGATGGCGACGACGTGCGCGTCGCAGGCGGCCGCGATCTGCACGCAATACGTGCCTACACCTCCGACACCGACCACGACGGCCAGGTCGCCCTCACTGAGGCCGCTGCGCACGATCGCCTGGTAGGGCGTGGTCACCGCATCGGCGATCACCGAGAGCTCGGGCAGCTCGTAGTCGCCCCGCTCCTCGACCGTGCAAAGCCCGCGGCCCGGCACGGCTATGTACTCCGCGAAGCCGCCGTCGATGTCGTTGCCCGGCATCATCTGACCGCGGCAGATGTTGCCGCGACCACCCCGGCACAACTCACATTCTCCGCAGGGGATCACCGCCGGCACGATGACCTCGCGGCCCACCATCTCCTGATAGCCAGAACCGGCCGCGACCACCCTGCCGCTCACTTCATGGCCGAGGGTCAAGGGCGGCGGCTTCTTCGTGGGGACGCCCTCCTTCCAGAAGCCGATGTCCGTGTGGCAGACGCCGCAGCCGGCCACCTGCACCACGACCTGGTCGTCGGCCGGCTCCGGCTGGGGGACCTCATTGACTTCGAGCGGTGCGTCCGCTGCGACAAACTGGACGGCCTTCATGGTTCACTCCCAGCGGCTAGTTCGTAGGGCCCAACTCGAACACGAACCGCGCACGAGGTGTCTCGAAAGCAACGGCAATCATCAATGCTCATCATTGGCGAATCAGCCCGCCCACCAGGTGATCCGCGAACTGGGCGCCGAGCTCCGGCGCGTGCACGGCGCCCTCCGGCCGGTACCAGCGCGCGATCCAGTTGATCGCGCCGAGGATCGCGAATACGGCGAGCTTGGGGTCCATCTCCCGGAACTCGCCGTCCTTGATGCCCTGGACGATCAGCTCGCGTAGCGCTCGCTCGTAGCGATCGCGCGCCGCGACGATCTCGGCGCGCCGCTGGCCGGAAAGTGCCGGCACCTCGAAGGCGAGCGGCGATCCCTCCAGCGACTCGGTCATGACCCGCACGTGCTCGCGGATCAGGTAGCTCAGCTGCTCGCGCGCCGTCTCGCAGCAGGCACGCGCCTCCTCCATCAATCGCTGGATCTCGGCCAGCGACTCGCGGTGGCACTCGTAGAGGATCGATTCTTTGTCGGGGAAATAGTGGTAGAGGGCCGTCTTGAGGACGCCCAGCCGCTCCGCGATGTCGTCGAGCGTGGTCGTGTGGTAGCCGTTCTCGCGAAAGGCGATGAGCGCCGCATGCAGGATCTCCGCACGGCGCCGTCGACGCTTCTCGCGGACGTGCGGCGAGGGAGAGGCGGGTGTGCGGCCAGCGGGCATGCAGGCGATTCTCCTCCGCCGGTTTGAACGGTTGTTAAAAAATTGAACGAAAGGTAGGACCTGTCAAGTACCCCTCTGCAAGACAGAAAAAACGCCGCAGCCGACCGCTTGACGCGGCCGGGTGCGGCGTTATCGGGGTGTGTAGCTCGCGGCCGATCTAGCCCCGGCCCCGGCCATCTCCGCGCTGGGCGTGGACCGGCACCGGCCCGCGGATCACCCAAACCGCGACCGGGAAGAGCGCCCAGCGGATCGCCTGCACGGTCCCGTGCTCGACCGCGACCGCCGCGCGACCGAGCGCCGGCAGCCCGTGGCGGAAGCCCGCGTAGACCGCTCCGATCAGGAAGAACGGCACGAGCGGGAAGACGGCCCAGACCATGAAGGCGGCGAAGATGCCGAGAACGATCAAGGCGCCGCTCGCCAGATCGAGGAGGCCGATTTCAGGGGTCATGATCTCGCTCCTCTCGTCGTCGTCTCTCACTACAATCTACGTCAACCGCTAATCGTTAGCCAGTATCTGCGGCCGACGCGAGCGCCCCACCGCTCGTCGCTTCAAGCACGGTGGACGATCCGCACCTCGGGCGCCATGCGCGCCAGGATGCCCGCCGCGCGCTCGCCGCGGACCCCGAACACCGCTGTCCCCGCGGCGTCGGCGGTCATGCAGCGATCGGCGACCACGGTCACGCTGCGCATCGTGGCGCGCGTCGGCTCGCCAGTGACTGGGTCCAGCATGTGGTGATAGCGTCGCCCAGCGTGCTGGAAGTACTGGATGTAGTCGCCCGAGGTCGCGACGGCGCAGTCCTCGGCCGCGACCGTGTCGATGAGCCGGCGCGGATCGTCCGGCGAGCGGATCCCGACTGTCCAGGGATCGCCGTCCTCGGAGCGGCCCAGCGCGTAGAGATCGCCGCCCACGTTCACCAGCGCGTTCAGGATCCCGTACGAGCGCAGCGCTTCCGCCGCGCGGTCCACGGCGTAGCCCTTGGCGATGCCGCCCAGGTCGAGCGCGACGTCCGGGTCGGCGAAGCGCACCACAGACTGCCCGCGCCAGCGGTCCAGCTCGAGCGCCCGGTAGAGGCCGCGGCCCGCGAGCGCCTGCACCTCTCGTTGTGGCGGCGGCTCGCGACGGTGGCCCACGTCCCAGAGTGCGATCGCCTTGCCCAGACAGGGGTCGAAGGCGCCGCGGCTCGCTTCGGCCCAGCGCAGCGCCTGCTCGAGCACCCGCGCGGTCGCGGCGCTCACGGGTACCGGCCCGGCGGCGGCCTCCAGGTTCGCCCGGCCCACGTCCGATGTGTCCGTGAACCAGCTCATCGTCCGGTCCACGTAGCGCAGCTCGGCGATCGCGGCGTCGATCGCCGCGTGCGCGTAGCGCGGATCGCGATGCACGACCGCGAGCTCGGCGATCGTGCCCATCAGCGGGACGGTGCGACGGACCAGTTGGCGCCGGCGGTGCAGCGAGCCTGGCAAGGTCGCCACCACGAAGGCGCCAACGCCGAGCGCCACGAACTGGCGGCGGCTCGGTCCCGCACGCCTCAGACGTTCAGGATGCATCATCGTTTGACTCCGTCGTCTCTTCTCAGCGGCATGACCGGTGGCTCGTCGTGGCCGCCGTGGCAGGCGCCA
Organism: uncultured Gemmatimonadota bacterium; assembly: GCA_964347085.1. GTDB lineage: Bacteria > Gemmatimonadota > Gemmatimonadetes > Palauibacterales > KS3-K002 > CAYFXF01. Next base: position 3,713 of record CAYFXF010000056.1, read on the forward strand.
CTACAGCCACAGCCGCCCTCTTTGCCGCGGTTCATCCAACCGAAGCCGGCGAACAGCGCCGCCAGCAGTAGCACGGGAAGCAGTATCTCGATCATGAGCTCAACAGCCCTGCGAACCCCATGAACGCCATCGACAGGATGCCCGCGATGATGAAGACGATCGCGTTACCCTTGGCCAGCGCCGGCACCCTGGCGAACAGCAGGTCCTCGCGAATCGACGCCATCAGGACCAGCGCCAGCATGAGACCCGCCCCGCCGCCGAGGGCGAAGAACAGCCCCTCGAGGAAATCGTAGCCTCGGTTGGTCTGGAAGATGGCCAGGCCGAGGATCGCGCAGTTCGTGGTGATGAGCGGCAGGTAGATGCCCAGCCCCCGGAAGAGCGCCGGGCTCAGCTTCCTGATCGTCATCTCGGTGATCTGTACCAGCGAGGCGATCACGACGATGAACGAGATCAGCCGCAGGTAGGGCGCGGCGGGCAGCACGTAGGTGTTGAGGAACCAGGCGCAGATGGAGGCGATGGTCAGCACGAAGATATCGGCCAGGCCCAGGCGCAGCGCCGTGTAGACCCGGCCCGAGACGCCCATGAACGGGCAAAGCCCGAGGAAGTAGGCGAGGGTGAAGTTGTTCACCAGTTGAGCGCCAGGAGGATGAAGCCGATGGTGAAGAAGCCGCCCGGCGGCAGGATCATCACGATCCACGGCTCATAGGACGCGCCGAACAGCGGGACCCCGAGAAAGCTCCCGTAGCCCAGGATCTCACGGATCGCACCCATGAAGAAGAGCGCGATGATGAAGCCGATCCCGGTTCCCGTGGCATCCAGCAGCGCCCGACCGACCGGCCGCTTGGAGGCGAACGCCTCCTGGCGGCCGAGGATCATGCAGTTCACCACGATCAGCGCGATGAAGGCGCCGAGCGCCTTGTGGATGTCGGGGACGATCGCCTCGAGCGTCATGTCGGCGACGGTCACGAAGGTCGCGATGATCAAGATGTAGGTGGAGATCCGCACCTC
>CAYFXF010000056.1:4730-9367 GCA_964347085.1 uncultured Gemmatimonadota bacterium
GACCAGCAGGCTCGAGCAAAAGAGAACGAAAAAGGTGGCCAGCCCCATGGCCAGGCTGTTGGCCACCGTGTTGGTGACGGCGAGCGCCGGGCAGAGCCCCAGCATCTGGACGAGCACCGGGTTCTCGACCCAGATGCCGCGATGCAGATCGTGGCGCGGGGTCGTCGCCCGCGGCATCAGTTTGCCTCCCCCCTATAGCTTTCCAGCATCGGGCCCAGGCGTTCCAGCCGATGGTTGATGATCGCGATCACGGTTCGGGACGAGATCGTGGCACCGGTGATCATGTCGATCTCGTTCGCCGCCCCCGTCGCCCGCTGCGGCTTGACCCCGACGAGTGGGACCTCGGCACCGTCGAACTCGGCCACGAAGTCGGCGTCCTTCTCGATCTTGTCGCCGAGGCCCGGCGTCTCCTTGCTGGCCAGCACCTTCATGCCCAACACCTGACGCGTCTCCGCGTCGTAGCCGAAGATCAGCTCGATGACGTCCTGGAACCCGGGCTCCGCGCCCGAGATCGCGAACCCGATCCGCTCGCCGCTCTCCCGATAGCCGAGGAACACGCGCTCCAGCTTGGCCACATCCACGCCCTCCGGCGGCCGGGCGGTCAGCGCATCCTCGTGCACGTAGAGCGTGTCGTAGCGGTAGGGCGCCTTCAGCACCTCCTCGACCGCGAGCGCGAGCATCAGCGCCTTGTGGGCCTGGATCGCCGGCTGCGTCGCCTGGTGCACGAACACGATTAGGAGGCCGGCGAGCGCGCCGGCAGTCCCCAGCGTGGCCAAGAGCCGCGAGGAGCGGACCACGGGCGGACCCGGCGCCTGCGGCAGCTCGCGCCGCACCGCGCCCGTGTCGCGGGAAGCGCCGTCGTCGCTCACGTCGCCGACCCCGGCACTCGGGTCCCGAACACCTTCGGCTGCGTCGCTTGATTGATGAAGGGCACCAGCGCGTTCATGATCAGGATCGCGTACATCACGCCCTCCGGCAGCCCGCCCCAAGTGCGGATGACCACCACCAAGGCCCACGCCCAGCATCAAGCCGCCCGAGAAGAGCATGAACAGCGGGCTCGGGAACTGGCCCGGGTCGACCAGCTTAAGCGCTCCGGCCAGGAGCGCGACCGTCAGGAAGATGCTGATCGGGATGCGCCAGTTGAGGAAGTTGCGAGCCGCCAGGTAGCCGCCGCACACGATGATCAACAGCGCCGACGTCTCGCCCAGCGATCCGCCGGTCGTGCCGAGCATCAGGTCCCACATTTCGGTCCCCACCCGCTCGAATTTCCAGAGCCCCAGCGGCGTGGCACCAGTGACCGTGTCGGTCGTCCCGGCACCGAAGAACGGCAGCGCCAAGATCTCGGCCTTGATCCTCAGCCAGGGTCCGCCCGGCGTCGGCCAGGTCGTGATCGCGACCGGGAACGCCGCCTGCAGGAAGGCGCGCCCCAAGAGCGCCGGGTTGAAGATGTTCTGCCCCAGGCCGCCGAAGATCAGCTTGCCGAAGGCGATCGCGACGAAGCCACCCAGAAAGGCCATCCAGAGCGGGAAACCGGGGGGGAGCGTGAGCCCGAGCAGGAGCCCGGTGATCATCCCGGAACCGTCGAGCAGCGAGCGCTCGGATCCGAAGGCCCGCTCGGTGATCAGCGCGCCCACCGTCGCTGCGGCGATCACCAGCAGCGCGTCGGCGCCGAAGAAGAGCGCGGAGGCGGCGATGATCGGGACGAGGCTCGCGACCACGTTCCACATGATCTTGGGCGTCGTCGCTGGCCCCGTGAGGTGGGGCGACGCGGTGACGAGCAGCCGCGGCAGGCTCATGCCGCCTGCTGCGCCTGCAGCCGTTTCAGGGCGGTTCGCGTGACCTGGAAGAGCTGGGAGAGCGGGATGTTCGACGGGCAGACGTAGGAACAGCACCCGCAGAGCATGCAGTCCCAAATATGGTGTTCGACCGCATCCTGGTAGTTCCCCGCGAGCGCCAACTGGCCCAGCAACTGCGGGTTGAGGAAGACTGGGCAGGCGTCCAGGCAGTGCCCGCAACGGATGCAGGGGTACGACTCCTTCGGCTTGGTCTCCGCCCGCGAGAGGACGACGACGCCGGTCGTACCTTTGAGGACAGGCACCTCGAGGCTGGCCTGCGGCGCGCCCATCATCGGTCCGCCGAACACGATCTCGTGCGCGTCCTCGGTCAGGCCGCCGCAGGCCTCGATCAGCTCACCGACCTTCATCCCGACCGGCACGATCAGGTTGGACGGCCGCTTCACTCCCAGCCCGGTGATCGTGACGATCCGCTCGATCAGTGGCAGCCCGGTGTCGAACACCTCGGCGATCGCCGCACAGGAGCCGACGTTCTGGACCACGACACCCACGTGCAGCGGGAGCTTGCCGGAGGGGACCTCGCGCCCCAGTAGCGCCTTGATCAGCATCTTCTCGGCGCCTTGCGGATACTTCACCCGCAGCGGGTGGACGCTGGCGTTCAAGTCCGCAGGCAGCGTACGGCGGATCGCCTCGATCGCGTCCGGTTTGTTCTTCTCGATCCCGATCATCACCCGATCCACTCCGAGGGCGCGCATCATGATGCGGATGCCGAGGTGCACGCGCTCCGGGTACTCGGCCATGATGTGATGATCGGTCGTCAAGTAGGGCTCGCACTCGCAGCCGTTGATGACGACCGTGTCGACGGTGACGTCCTTGGGTGGCGCGAGCTTGACGTGCGTTGGGAAGGCGGCGCCGCCCAGACCGACCACACCGGCGTCCTGGACGGCCTGGACGATACCCGGCGGCGCGAGCCCCTCCCAGCGCGGCACGATGCGCGGCCGGGAGGCCTGGGCCGAGTAGCGGTCCACCGCAATGCGTACGGCAGGCTTGTAGCTGCCGTCCGGGTGCGGCCAGAGGTCGATGTCGGCGACCGTCCCGCTGGCCGAGGCGTGGACGGGCGAGGAGATGAACCCGTCGGCGACGGCGACCTTGTCGCCGCGCTCCACCCGGTCGCCCGGCTTCACGATGGGCACGGCGGGCGCCCCGGTGTGCTGACTAAGCGGCAGGATGACCTCGTCGGGGAACGGCACCCGGCGGATCTTGGCCTGCTCCGTCAGCTGTTTGAGTTCAGGCGGATGGACGCCGTGCCTGAACGTTCGCCGGCTCGCCATCTATGCCTCGGCCTGTCCGCTGTTGGATCGGGTAGTCCTTAATCGCTCTCCAGCCCGGGCGGCTGAGCTGAGCCGCCCTCAGTTGAACGGCTCAGCCCGCTTGATCCACTTGTCGAGGTTCTTTTCCTTCGGGTTGAGCGGTGTGCCCGGGTGGATGATCTTCACGGGGCAGCGCTCGGCGGCCATGACCAGCTCGCGGAACGTGCCTGCTTTGGGATCCTTGATGTACGCCTGCTTCTTGTCGTTGTAGGCGAACAGTTTCTTGTTGATGTTCGTGCACTCGTTACAGGTTGTGCAGCGGACTGTCTCGATGTAGGGCTCCATCGCCAGCCCGACTTCTTCCTCCTCCTCCACCGCAGGTGCCGCAGCTGGAGCCGCAGCCGCGACCGCCGGCTCAGCGACGGCCACGCCCCCCTCACCCGCGCCTGCCAGGCCACCGGTCGGCAGGTCGAGGCTGACCGGCGCGACGCCGGGCATCGCCTGAGCCTCGGAGAGGATATCGGCGACGGTCTTGGTTCCGTTTCCAGCCCGCAGCAGCCCTTCAGCCAGTCGGCGCGCCACGACCACGGGATAGCGCGCTTTCAAATCAGCCAGCTTCTGGTCGTACTCGGCGCGCAGCGCGGAAATCTTGGCCTCCAACTCCTGTTCCAGTTCGGTCTCCACAACACCGCGCGCCTCGTCGGTCACCTTGATGCCGGCCAGCTCACGCAGCTGCGACCAGAGGAGCAGTCGGTCCTCGGTCAGCTCGACGATCTCGGGCGAGAGCGACAACCGCTTCAGCCGCTTATCCGCATCGAGCGCGTAGATGAAGGGCGTCTGCCCATCCCGCTCGTCGGCGGCCAGCTTCATGTACTCGTGGAACTGGATCAGCTCCTCCTCCGCGGCGTCCGCAGGCAGCTTCTTGAAGTGCTTCTTGAAGCGCGCCTCCGTCGCCGCCCAGTCGGCGATGGTGAGCGGCAGCTCCATCGACTGCTCCTGACCTTCATCGTCGAGGTACTTGAGCTCGTAGGAGGGCCAGTCGTCCTCGACCTCTGGGTTGCCGTCCAGGTCGAGGCACTCGCTCCAGGTCTTGCCGGCATCCGGATCGAAGACCAGGAACGGGAAGGCCCGGCTCTCGAGCGACAGCTTGGCCGCGTGGGTGGCCTGGTCGTCGCCGAGACCGTGCTCCGGCGGGCAGGGGCAATGCAGGATGAACATGGCGGGCCGCCGGCTCTGCAGCCCCTTGATCACGCCGGCCAGCATGTGCGACGGCAGCGCCTGCGACGACTGCAGCACGTAGGTGCCGCGGTGCGCCATGGCGATCAGCGCCATCTCCTTGCGCACCTCCGTCTTGCCGTGCTGGTCCCTGCCGAACGCGGCCATGTCCGACACCTGGCCGGTGAACCCACTGGTGCAGGCCTGGCCGCCGGTGTTCGAGTAGACCTGCGTGTCCAGCACGATCACGCGGAGCGGCTTCCCGGACGCCATCAGCCGCGAGACGTTCTGGAACCCGATGTCGAGCATGGCGCCGTCG
>CAYFXF010000057.1:0-9075 GCA_964347085.1 uncultured Gemmatimonadota bacterium
GCGAAGCAGAACGCGCTGACCAGCAGGATGCCGCGCACCCGCAGCCGGTCGATGAAGTCGAACAGGTGCGGCCCGATGAAGTTGCCGATGATCACGGCGAGCACGAGGAAGCCGACCGCTTTGGCCAGCGCCCAGCTGACCGCGCCGAAGGTCACGCTGGCGCCGGCCGCCAGCCCGACGACCAGCGCGAGCATGACGAGGCCGAGCACATCGTCAATCACGGCCGCGCCGATGATCGTGCGCGCTTCACGGCTGTGCATCTGGTTGAGGTCGGTGAGCACGCGGGCCGTGATCCCGACCGAGGTCGCGGTCAGCGTCGCGCCGACGAACACGGCGACCTTGGCCAGGCTGACGCCCTCCGGGTTCGCGCCGAGCGCCGGGTCGGTGAAATACCAGTAGCCGGCGCCGGCCAAAAACGGCGCGACCACGCCGACGAACGCCACGCTGGCCGCGGCCGGGCCGACCCTGAACATCTCCTTCAGGTCGGTCTCCAGCCCGACCTCGAACAAGAGCACGACGACGCCCACCTCGGCCAAGAGGTGGATGATCTCGGCCATCGGGTCGCCCGCCGCGGTGGGCACGATGCCGAGCACGCTGCCCCCGAGGATGACACCGCCCACCAGCTCGCCCAGCACCGCCGGCTGACCGATCCGCTCCGCCAGCTCACCGCCGAACTTCCCGACCATCAGGATGGCGAGCAGGATGAGCAGGAAGCGGGCAGTCGTGTGCGCGCCGCCGCCGTGCTCGGCCGCACCCTCCTCCGACGCACCCTCCTCCTGCTGCTGGGCGCCGGCGACCGCCGCGCTCGCGGCGACGGCCGCACCCGGGTCATCCGCCGCCGACGCTGCCGGGTAGCCGGTCACGCCGACCAGGACGAGGCCGGCGAAGATCCACATCAGGGTTCGGCGACGCCGCACGCGGCGCGCCCTCGCGCGATCCGCCATTAGCGCCGCCTCAGCGCGGCGTCCCGCGGCCTACCATTGAGATTGCGCACCATCGATGATCTTCTGCACCAGGTCCTCGATCGCCAGCTGGCGACCCAACTCCTCCGGCTGCGAGTCGGGCAGATACTCGCCGGACGCGGTCAGCGAGCGCGACTCCCAGAGCACCGCTTCCTCGCGCGTGTCGTAGATCTCGATCGCCACCGTGATATCCACGCGCCGCTGGAAGATGACCGGGCCGCCGGGGTCGGGCTGGTAGTTGACCGCCCGCTCGCCGTAGCGTGTGATCGTGCCCCGCAGCACGGCGTCGGCCGTCGACTCGTCTGCCGGCCTCAAGCCCAACCGCCCCGGCACCGCGTCGGTCAGCGCTTGGGTCAGCTCCTGTGTGAGCGTGAACTGTGTCGTCTGATTGTCGAACGGCAGAATCGCGATCGCCTTGACGTGCCCCGGCAAGCCGCCGCCACCGGTGAAGCTGTAGAGGCAGCCCGCGCCCGTCAGGGCGCAGAGGCTAACGACCAGCCACTTGGAAGATCCGCGATTCAAACGGGGCATGTGACCGAGTCTCGACAACCGTGATCCGCACCTCATGGAACTCTCCCAGGTCGCGATAGCGCGCCTCGCGCGGCCAGCTCCAGCCCGAGCCCTCCGCGCTGCCTGGCCGGACCTCGATGCGCTGCAGGGCAGCGCCCTCAACCTGCAACTCAGACTTCAGCAGCCGCCCGGCCTCGTTGAACTCATACTCCACCGTCTCGGCGGCAGACAGCTCATAGCTGAGATAGGCGCGCGCGCCGCGGCGGCTGCCGCGCGGCTCCAGACCCCACGGCGGCCGGAACACGCCCAGGAACGCCCAGATGAACGCCGGCGGCGGCAGCTCGACCCGCTGCTCACCGATGTAATAGACGTCATCGCCCAGCAGCACGGCGCTCTGCACACCCGACCAGTCGGGGCCAAACAGATCGAGCCGCACGCTGTCCGGCGGGTTGACCCGGACCGCGCCTTCGCCGGCGAACCGCCCTTCGCGGCCGCTGTAGCGCCACTTGAACTCGATGAGCTGCGGTTGGTCCGGCGTGCCGACCCGCTGCAAGCTGAGCGCGAGCTCTCCGGGATCCGCGACGGGCACCGGGTCGGGCAGCCGCGGGCTGCAGGCGAAGCCAGCCGCGGCGAGGCTCACGAGGGCGAAACGGGCTTTCAAGTGACCGCGAAAATACCGGCCGCCGTAAGAAGCGTCAAGCAAGATCGCGGGGCAGCACGGGGGTGATCGGCGGGCGAGCCGTCAGTAGTTGAAGCCGATGAAGAAGTCGACCTCGGTCCCGTAGAAATCCTCGATCAGACCGGTGGGCAGGTCGCCGGTCTTGAAGCGGCGGCCGACGTCCAGACGCAGCACGAGCGGGAAGATGATTGGCATGCGGAACCCCATGCCCCAGCTGCCCCAGACGCCCTGCGGCTTCCGATCCTCGAGCCAGATCTGGGCCAGGTCCAGGAAGAGCGCCGCCTGAATTCCCGGGAAGCGGATCGTGCCGAACGGGAAGGCCAGCGCGATGCCATGCATGATCGGGAAGCGCCACTCCTGGCTGACCATCCAGGCGCGGCTGCCGATGAAGCCGAGGAACGGATAGAGCCGAAGCGTATAGGGACCGCCGAGCGCGATGCGGCCCGGGATCGCGCCGTCACTCCAGTAGCCGAACAGCCGCGTCGCGTAGGCGCTGAGCAGTGAGGTACGGAAGTAGCGCCGAAAATCGAAGAAGATCTGGTAGTTCTCGACGCGGGCGGCGCTGAGGTCGGTGACCACGCCACCCGTGACGTTCCACCGCACCCCGTCGATGGGCCCGGTCGGCAGCCAGAGCGTATTGTCCTTGACGTACGAGACTAGGTTGGTGGAGATCAGACCCTCGCGTGTGAGCGAGACCGTGTCCTCGCCGATGATCGTCGCGTCGAAGCGGAAGATGTCGTCCCGGTCAACTCGGTCGGAGTACTCGAGCGCCGTCTGCACCTCGAGCCGCCGGAACTTGGAGAACGGGTAGCTGGCCACGAAGAAGCCGCCGATCGTCTTCTCCTCGTAGACGTTGTTGAACGCCTGATCCACGAACCGTCCATCCCAACGGAAGGCGCCGACACCCCAGTTGACGCGCCGCGACAAGTTCAGATACATGACCTGCCCAGCGAACGAGTCGAAGATGTCGTTCAGTCCGCCGAAGTTCTGCGCGACCACCGCCACGTAGAGGAGGTGGTTACCCAGCATGTCGCTGGCGAGGAACTGCGCACCCTGGGCCGAACCGAAGCCGGGCGCGAAGGCGGCCTGGCCCGCCGCGAAGTCGAGGCCGAAGCGGGTCCGGTAGCGGCGCCGCGTCGCCTGCGCGACGACCGGGCGCTCGGTCTCCTCCCACACCCAGCTCTCTCCTGGTTCGACTGGCGGCAGGTCGAACTCGTCATGTAGCGCCGAGCGCAGTTCCGCCCCCGCACCCTCGAGCTGCCGGGCGTGGATATTGAAGGTGCCCTCCTCGAAGGCGCTGAACACCAGCCCGTCACCGTCCGGCAGCCAGGCCGGGTCGAAGACGCTTCCCGTGTAGTTGGTCAGGCGGCCACCGCGCCCCGACCGGTCGACGAGATACAGGTCGTACGCGCCGGCCCGATCGCTGCTGAAGGCGATCCATTCGCCGTCCGGCGACCAGCTGGGATCGAGGTCGTTCCAAGGCCCCAGGGTGAGCTGCTGCACCCTACCGCTCTCCACCTCGTAGAGGAAGAGGTTCTCATGGCCCCGCGCGCCGCTGGAGGTGCGGTCGGAGGAGAAGACGATGTAGCGACCGTCCGGCGACCAATCTGGGTCATTCTCCAGGTAGTGGTCCTGGGTGATCGAGTAGTGCTCCTGCGATTCGAAGTCGAGCACATACAGGTCGGACGGGCCTTTCATCCGCAGCCCGGCGAAGACGAGCTTGCGGCCGTCGGGCGACCAGGCGGGCGATGTGAGCGCCACCAGCTCCGGGAACTGGTAACGACCCACGACCTTGCCGCGCTCGAGATCCCAGATGTGGATGGCGTCCTTCTCGAGGTACTTCGACACGAAGACTAGCTTGCCTTCGGCGGAGACGTCGAGCGCGGAGCTGAAGAAGTGGAGCGACTCGAACTCCTCCGACTTCGACCCCTGCACGACCGACCGGACTCTGCCGGACCCCCCGTTGATCGCCACCCGGTAGATCGACGCGTAGCCGGTGCGCGGCGACATGAAGAAGACCTCGACCGTCCCGTCGGAGCCCGCGTAGACGGCCGGCTTGAAGTTGAGCGGCTTGTCCTTCAGCAGCGGCTTCGCGTCCACCGCCACCGGCTGGCGATCGGCGTAGAGCGGGAAGTAGGTGCGCTCGAGCTCGAAGCGCCACTCGCGGTCCAGGTCCTCCAGGCTGATCCCGTAGACCGCCTCGAACGCCTCCTCGAAGCTGCTGTACTTCCAAATCGTCTCGTACAGATCCGCCACCCGGCCGTAGCCGAACCGCTCGCCCAAGTACTCGTGGATCTGACCGCCGAGCGGATAGGCGACGAACCCGCGCGAGTAGCTCAGCTCGGGCAGCGTGGGCAGGTCGCCGCTCAGCACCAGGTCGCGGTTGAACATGTGATCCTGGCTGTCCTGCTCCGAGCTCCAGCGTTCGGCCAGCCCCTCGGACCACCAGAGCGGGATGTAGGGCGGCCGAAAGCCCGGGTACTGCGAGTAGACGCGACTGAGCTTGGAAAGCTGGAAGAAGTGGACGAGTTCGTGCCGGATCGTATGCCGGAAGTCCTGGTAGCTGCCGTTGAAGGGCAGCGCTATGCGCCGCTTGAGAAACTCGGTGAAGCCTGCCACGCCTTCAGGCAGGAAGGCCGGGGTGATGTTCGTCTGCTCGAAGTGCTGGTGCGAGGAGTAGATGATGAGCGGGATCCGCCGGAACGGCTGGTGCCGGAAGAGGGCCGTCAGCGTGTCGAAGCTCTCTTCGGCATAGCCGAGCGCGACCTGCGCTAGGGTTTCCTCCTCGGGATAGTAGTAGACGTCGACGTGTGGCCCGGCGAGCACGTGCCAGTCGAACGGCGTGTACTGGACCTTGTTCTTGCCGAACGGCACGTACTGCGCGGCGAGGCTCGCCGGGAGCGCGGCAAGCACAACCCCGGCCGCCACGAGGCATGTCGTGAGGCATGCGGTGGGCAGGGCAAGCGATAACCGCCGCACGGCCCCGAACGGGAAACGAACTTCCATCCTACCGCCCTACGTCAGACACCGTAAAGCGCGTCGACCGGCCCCTGCTCGGACGCCAGCGCCCGCCGTAATAGCTCCTCAACATCGCTGGGCAGCTTGCGCGGCGTGCCCTCCGCGTCGATGCAGATGTGATCAGTCTCCGCTTCCGCCAGTACCCCGGAACCGTCCGCAGGCTCCACCACGTAGGCGAAGGTGACGCCGCGGCTCCGCATCCGGGCCAACCACGTCCGCACCCTGATCGGGTCGTCGTAGCGTGCCGAGGCCCGGAAGCTGATCCGCGCCTCCGAGACCGCCAGGAAGACTCCCTGCCGCTCCAGCTCGGCGTAGCTCACCCCGAGCTGGCGCATCAGCGCCGTGCGGCCCATCTCGCACCAGACCAGGTAGCTCGTGTGGTGAGCCACCTTCATCTGGTCGGTCTCCGCGTAACGGACCCTGAACTCGATCGTGTTCTCTAGCACGACACCTCCCGATCCCCGCGTCGCCGGCGGCGCCGCCCTCGAATCCCGACCACATTAAGGCGTTCCGCTGGCCCGGTCAAAACGTCAGCACGGGCGCTTGTGCCAGCCCGGCCGCGGCCTACTATAATGCGCCAGCCGATGGCCAAGCCCAGCGTGATCGTCTCGGATCTCCACCTCGGCGCGGTTTCCGACGCCGCCCGCGACGCCTTCATCCGCTTCACGCGCCGCTGGCACGGCCAGGCCGAGCTGTTGCTAATCAACGGGGACCTGTTCGACTTCTGGTACGAGTTCCGCACCGTCGTGCCGAGCCAGCACTTTCACACGCTGCGCGCGTTGGCCGACCTGCGCGAGTCCGGCGTGCGGATCATGCTGGTGGGCGGAAACCACGACGCCTGGGGCGGCCCCTTCCTCGAGGAGAAGATCGGGATCGAGCTGGCGGACGGGCCGTTGGAGTTGGAGATCGCCGGCCGGCGCGCCCTCATCGCGCATGGCGACGGGCTGGGACCCGGCGACCTAGGTTACAAGGTTCTGAAGCGCGTGCTACGCAGTCGGCCCGTCCGTCACGCGATGCGCTGGGTGCACCCCGACTTCGCCAGCCGGATCGCCGGCGGCATCTCGCGCACCTCGCACCAGGGGCGCGGCTTCGAGCGCGCACAGAAGCGGGCGAGCGTGCTCGAGGCTTACGCCGTCGAGCTGCTCGCCCAACGCACGGAGCTCGACCTGGTCATCTTCGGCCACTGCCACACCCCTCAGCTTCGGGCCGTGGCGCCCAACCGATTCTACGTCAACTCGGGCGACTGGGTCGAGCACCGCACCTACACTCAGGTCACAACGGAGCGGGTCGAGCAGCGGGAATGGGAAGAACCCGACTGAGACTTCGCAGGCTAAGTCCTAGGGGCCGAACGGAATACGCCAGCTCACCTCCAGCGTGACCTCAGGGGGGCCCAGCCCGGTCCGCTCGTCCATGCCGTAGAGCTGCACCGACACCCACCCGTCCGCGGCGCTGAACAAGGCCCAGAAGACGGCGAGCGCGATCCAGTCCTCGCGTTGCTGCTTGCGCGCATCGATTAAGCCGGCGTCCTCGGGGAAGTTGCGCTCCGCGTGATCGAGCCGCGTCTGGGTGCGCGCAATCATGAAGAGGCTGAACGTCTCGGCAAGGAAGTAGAAGGCGCCGCGCGCCTCGTGGCCCAGCTCCGCCTGTGCCCAGCCCGGCAACACGAGCGAGCGCCAGAAGGCGCCGCCCGCCGAGATGGGTGGCCGGCTGAAGGTGTCAGGCGGCGCGGGCGCGCTGTCGGCCTGCGTCGGCGTGGGCCGACCTGGTTCCTGCCCGTATGCACTCCCTGGGGCGAGCGCGAGCGAGAGGACCAGGCAGAGCAGCAATGTCGCGCGCGTCATGTGATCATCCGCAGCCGCTGACGATGGACGACGACCTCGAGCGCCGTGCCTGCTGGCAACTCGCGATACTCACCATCCAGGTGATACTGGATTCGCGACTCTGAGTTCACCCGCAGGCGATCGGCCCGCCAGCTCTGTACCATCCTCAGCCGGCCGTGAGTTCCCCGACGCACCGCCCAGACGTAGCGAACGAACTGCCAGAGGCTGATCGGGTCGATCCAGTAGGTGTCGAGCAGGCCGTCCTCGAGGCTGGCCTCGGGGGCGAGCATGAAGCCCCCGCCCTCGCAGCGCCCGTTCATCGCCGTGACCATGAGGGCCGGGCCCTCGCGGCCGCCGCCGGGCCAGCTAACCTGGTAGGACTGCGGTCGGTAACCGACGATGGTGCCGATGACAGCGGGAAAATAGGCCGGCGCCCGCACCCGATGACCCATCCGGCGACGGACGACTTCGGCGTCGAAGCCCACGCCCAGCACGTTCACGAAATACTCGCCGCCGTTCACCTGGCCCACGTCGATCGCGACGACCCGTCGGTCTTCCAGCGCGTCGAGGGCGGCCTCGATCCCGCGCCCCACCCGACCGAGCGCCAGGCCGAGGTCGTTCCCGGTGCCGAGCGGGATGTGCCCCATCAGCGCCTCGGGGTCGCCGGCGGCGAGCACGCCGCTCAGCACGTCGCGGGCCGTGCCGTCGCCGCCGGCCGCCACCACCACGTGGCCCGCTCGGGCGGCCGCCTCCGCCGCGGCCCGGGTGCCCTCGGCCGAGTCGGCGTCGATCACCTCGTACGGCAGGGCGCGCTCGCGCAGCGCCTCCTCAAGTCCGGAGCGGCGCAGGGCGCGAGCGGCGAGCGCGCGGCGATTGAAGATCACCGCCAACGGATCGCCCCGCCTCGCGCGGCCGGTCTCAGCCATGAACCCGGGCGCCCAGCGGCTGCGGCGCGGCTCCGTGTTCGCCCCCGGCCCATTCGCCGCTGCCGCCGATCTCGCGGTAGAGCTCGACGACCCTGCGTCGCGCCTCCTCACGCAGGCGGTCGGTGTTCTCCCGATCAGCGCCGTAGCCCCTCGTGTCGATCGCCTCCCCCAAGCGAAGGCGAACGGTCCCCGGTCGATAGCTGAGCCTCCGCCTTGGCGTCACGAACGCCGCACCGTTGATCGCGACCGGCACGATGGGAACGCCGGCCGCCTGGGCGAGCACGAAGGCGCCGCGCTTGAACGCCCGCACGTTTCCGTCCCGGGTACGCGTACCCTCCGGAAAGGCGAGCAGGTTGAGGCCGGCGCGCAGCCGCGGCGCGGCTCGCGCAAGACTCGCGTAGGCGCGCTCGGGATTCTCCCGATCGACCAGCACACAACCGGTCCGCCAGAGGTAGAAGCCGAGAAACGGGTACCAGAGCAGATCTCGCTTCGCGATGAAGCGGAAGGGCCGCCGTATGGCCAGGAAGGCGGCCGGGATGTCGAGCGAGCTCTGATGATTCATCACGAACACGTAGTTCCGATCGGGATCCAGGACTTCCCCGTCGACCTCGACCCGGCTCCGGAAAATCTTGAAGAGGAGCGGGGCCCAGAGCCACCGCGCGATCCAGCAGTCCGCCGTACGGTGAAAGAGCACGGCGACGCCCGCCACCAACATCAGGACGGCCGTCCAGGCGAGCACCAGGCTCACCCGCGTCCAGCCGTCGAGGACTTTGACGATCCTCGGCACGCGTCGCGGCCTCTCAGCCGCTCTCGGCCGGCGCTCTGCCCATCGGGGCTCGGAGCGCCACGGTCAGCGCCGAGCCCAGTAGAACGAGTGCCACGCTCAACAGCTGCGCCATGCTGAGGCCCAGGGCTGCCTCAGGGTTGCGTCGATAGAACTCCGTGATGAAGCGGGCGATCCCCGAGAGGATCAGGTATACGCCGAACAGCTTGCCGGTGCGGTAGCCGCGCCCGCGGACGCGCCAGAGAAAGATGAAGATCGCCAAGAGCAGTATCATGTCGTAGATCGGCGTCGGGTGCACCCTCTCCGTCGTCGGCACCGACCCGCGCGGGAAGGCCATCGCCCAGGCGACATCGCTTGGCGGACCGTAGTCGCCGTC
>CAYFXF010000058.1:0-1068 GCA_964347085.1 uncultured Gemmatimonadota bacterium
AAGGGCGACTTGGCCGAGGCGATCCGCACGGCGGTGATCAACAAGCGCGGCGGCGGCACCGGGCTCATCTCCGGGCGCAAGACGTTTCAGCGTCCGATGAAAGAGGGCGTCGAGCTTTTCCACGCGATCCAGGACGTCTATCTGAACAAGGGCGTGACGATCGCCTGAGGCTGCCGGGCCAACCGGTCTCACGGCCCCCTGCGTGAAGGGACCGCACGAGCCGCAGGGCGGCGCGTCGCGGGCTGAGCTCTCGCGACTCGCCGAGGACGAGCGGCGCGAGCGCAACTGGAAACGCTGGGGGCCGTACCTGTCGGAGCGCCAGTGGGCCACCGTTCGTGAGGACTACTCGGCGGACGGTGACGCCTGGCGCTATTTCACCCACGAGCAAGCACGCAGCCGCGCCTACCGCTGGGGCGAGGACGGTCTGCTGGGAATCTGTGACCGGAAGGGTCGGCTCGCCTTCGCGCTGGCGCTGTGGAACGAGCACGACCCGATCCTCAAGGAACGGCTGTTCGGACTGACGGCCTGGGAGGGCAACCACGGCGAAGACGTCAAGGAGTGCTACTTCTACCTGGACGCGACGCCGACGCACTCGTACCTCAAAGCGCTCTACAAGTACCCGCAGGCGGAATACCCGTACCGGCAGCTGCTCGAAGAGAGCCAGCGGCGCGACCGCGACGACCCGGAGTACGAGCTCGTCGATACCGGCGTGTTCGACGAGGACCGCTACTTCGATGTGGTGGCCGAATACGCCAAGGCGACCCCGGAGGACATCCTCATCCGTATCAGCGTCGCGAACCGCGGCCCGGAGCCCGCCGTGCTCCACGTCCTACCCACGCTCTGGTTTCGCAACACCTGGGCCTGGGGCCGCAGCGGCGAAGGGTATCCGGCGCGGCCTGGGCTTCGGCGGTCGGGCCCGAACGAGGTGTCCGCCGAACATCCGACGTTGGGCCGCTACCGCCTGGCCGTTGCCCCAGGGCCGGCCGGCGAGGAGACCGATCGTCGTCGCGACCAGCCCCAGCGCGAAGACCGCCCCGACGAGGGCGACCAGGAGGTGGCTCCCGAGCG
>CAYFXF010000058.1:1078-2974 GCA_964347085.1 uncultured Gemmatimonadota bacterium
AGGGCCGCCCGGCGAGCCGCCGCGGCTGCTCTTCACGGAGAACGAGACCAACCAGGCGCGGCTCTTCGGCAAAGCGAACAGCGGGCCGTACGTCAAGGATGCCTTCCACGAGGCCGTGGTCGCTGGGCGGACCGACGTGGTGAACCCCGAGCAGCGGGGCACCAAGTCGGCGGCCTGGTACCGCCTGCAGCTGGAGGCGGGAAGCTGCGTCAGCCTGCGCCTGCGTCTCTACGCGGAGCCCGACGCTGTCAGCGATCCGCTGGGCCCGGCGTTCGATGAGATTCTGGCCGCGCGGATCGCCGAGGCCGACGCCTTTCATGAAGCGCTGCTACCGGTGGAAGCGACGCGAGAAGAGCGGAACGTGGTGCGCCAGGCGCGGGCCGGACTGCTCTGGTCGAAGCAGTTATAGTACTACGTGGTCGATCACTGGCTGGAGGGCGATCCGGTGCAGCCGATACCACCCGAGTCGCGCACGCGCGGCCGCAATCACGACTGGCTGCACCTGTACAATCGCGACGTGATCTCGATGCCTGACAAGTGGGAGTATCCCTGGTATGCGGCCTGGGACCTGGCCTTCCACATGATCCCCTTCGCTCGGCTCGACCCGCACTTCGCCAAGCAGCAGCTGCTGCTCCTTTTGCGCGAGTGGTACATGCACCCCAACGGCCAGATCCCGGCCTACGAGTATTCGTTGAGCGACGTCAATCCGCCGGTCCACGCCTGGGCGTGTTGGCGGGTCTACAAGCTGACGGGCCGACGGGGCGCGCGGGATCGGGTCTTCTTGGCGCGGGCGTTCCAGAAGCTGCTGATGAACTTCACCTGGTGGGTGAACCGGAAGGACCTGGACGGCCAACATGTGTTTTCGGGCGGCTTCCTGGGTCTCGACAACATCGGCATCTTCGACCGCTCGCGACCGCTGCCGGTCCGCGGCCACCTGGAGCAGGCCGACGGCACGGCGTGGATGGCCTTCTACTGTGCCACTCTCTTGTCGATGGCGCTGGAGCTCGCCGCCGGCGACCCGGCGTACGAAGACGTCGCCTCCAAGTTCTTCGAACACTTCGTCGCGATAGCCGACGCGATGAACACGCTCGGCGGGACCGGCCTCTGGGATGAATCCGATGGCTTCTACTACGACCAGATCCACGCGGACAGCGCACAGATACCGCTGCGCGTCCGATCGATGGTCGGCCTCGTGCCGCTGTTTGCCTGCGAGGTGCTCGAGCAAGATTACATCGACCGGCTTCCTGGCTTCGCCAAGCGCATGGATTGGTTCCTCGAGAACCGCCCGGACATGGTCGAGCAGATCTCGCTCTGCGAGGTCTCGGAGCACGGGGGCCGGGAGCGCCGACTGCTGGCGATACCCGGACGCCAGCGGCTGGAACGGGTGCTGCGCTACCTGCTGGACGAACGCGAGTTCCTCGCGCCTTTCGGGATCCGGTCACTGAGTCGGCATCACGCCGAGCTTCCCTTCCAGCTCGAGCTCGAGGCGCAGAGCTACGAAGTGGCGTACGCGCCGGGCGAGTCAAACGTCGAGCTGTTCGGGGGCAACTCGAACTGGCGCGGCCCGATCTGGCTGCCGCTCAACTTCCTGCTGATCGAAGCGCTGCGGCGGTATCACCATTTCTACGGGGACGGGTTCCGCGTCGAGTGTCCGGTCGGCTCCGGGCGGCGGCTGAACCTGGCGGAAGTCGCCTCGGAGATCGCGGCGCGGGTGGTCCGCATGTTTTTGCCGGACGAAGCGGGTCGCCGGCCCTGCCACGGGGACGATCCCCGCTTTGCGGGCGCCGAGGGCTGGCGTGACCTGGTGCTGTTTCACGAGTACTTCCACGCCGACACGGGCCGCGGCCTCGGCGCCAGCCATCAGACCGGCTGGACCGCTTTGGCGGCGCGCTTGAT
>CAYFXF010000058.1:2984-3808 GCA_964347085.1 uncultured Gemmatimonadota bacterium
TCGAGGATCAGGCGCGCGCGCGAGCGGTTGAGCGGTAGGCCGCCGGCCCGGAGCTAGTCGCGGGTCCCCAGCGCCCGATCGAGATTGAAGGCCGCGCTGATCAGGCTCAGGTGGGTGAACGCCTGCGGGAAGTTGCCGAGCGCCTCACCGCGGGGGCCGATCTCTTCGGCGTAGAGGCCGAGGTGGTTCGCGTAGCCCAGCATCTCCTCGAACATCAAGCGCGCTTGGAGTAGCCGGGCCGGGTCAGTCCTGCCGGCCCGGGCCAACGCCTCGACCAGCCAGAAGGTGCACATGTTGAAGGTGCCCTCGTCGCCCGTGAGCCCGTCGGTCGTCTGCTCGACGTTGTAGCGGTAGACGAGGTTGTTGGAGACGAGGCCGCCCTTCTCCGGCGGCTTGAGAATCGCGTCGATCGTCTTCAACATGCGTGGGTCGTTGGGCGCGGTGAAGAAGGTGAGCGGCATGATCAGGTTGGAGGCGTCCAGCGACTCGCTGCCATAGTGCTGCACGAACGCCTGGCGCTTCTCGCTCCAACCCTGCTCGAAGATCTCCTCGTAGATCTCGTCGCGCACCTTGAGCCAGCGGCCGCGATCGGCAGGGAAGGACCGCTTGTCGGCGAGCCGCAGTCCCCGGTCCACTGCGACCCAGCACATGAGCTTCGAGTAGACGAAGTGCTGGCGGCCGCTCCGCACCTCCCAGATGCCCTCGTCCTGCCGCGTCCAGTTGTCGCAGACCCAGTTGACCAGCTCGCGCAGCGACATCCAGCTGTCGTAGGCGATCGGCGATCCGTACTTATTAAACAGATAAACCGAGTCGAGGAGTTCGCC
>CAYFXF010000058.1:3818-9057 GCA_964347085.1 uncultured Gemmatimonadota bacterium
GATGTCGAGCTGGAGCTGCTTGTAGGCGCCGTTGCCGATGCGCACGGGGCGCGAGCCCTTGTAGCCGTCCAGGTGGGTGAGGCTGAGCTCGCTGAGGTCGTGACGGCCGTCGATCCCGTAAACGATCTGCAGCGAGCCGTCGGGATCCTTCTCGCGGCTGCGCTCGTTCAGCCAGCCCATGAACTTGGCGGCCTCTTCGGTGAAGCCGACACGCAGAAAGGCGTAGAGCGTGAAGGCGGCGTCGCGGATCCAGGTGTAGCGGTAGTCCCAGTTGCGCACCCCGCCGATATCCTCGGGCAAGCTACAGGTGGCCGCGGCGACGATGGCGCCGGTCGGCTCGTAGGTGAGGAGCTTGAGCGCCAGGGCCGAGCGGTGAACCGCCTCACGCCAGCGGCCGGTGTAGGTGCATCGCGAGAGCCAGTGGCGCCAGAAGTCGACCGTTCGGCTGAACAGCTCGAACTCCTCCACCTCCGACAGGCCGAGCCCGCAGCCGCCCTCGCTGACCTCGCGGAGCACGAAGATCATCGTCTGCCCCTGCTGCAGCCTGAACTCGGCGGCGACCCCCGCCCCGTAGCGACGCAGCGGAACTTGGGTCGCCAGGCCGAGGCTGAGCCCGGCGGTGACGAAGCAGGCGCCTTCCGGCGTGACGGTCGTGTCGTGCTCGTCCCGCGCGTAGTTGAAGGCCGGCCGGCACTCGACGCGGAAGGTCATCGAGCCGCGGACGACTTGGACGCGCCGGACCAGCCAGTGCGAGCCGGCCTGGCCGTGGCGCGTATTCACCGGCATGTAATCGACGACCTGGCCTACGCCGTCGGTCGAGAGGAATCGGGTGACTAGGACGTTGGTGTCGGGCCAGTAGGCTTGTTTGTGGATCGCATCTTCGGCGAGCGGCGCGATCTTGAAGTGGCCGCCCTTCTGGTGGTCGAGGATGGCTGCGAAGACGCTGGGCGAGTCGAAGTGCGGGAAGCAGTACCAGTCGATCGACCCATCCGTTCCGACGAGGGCCGCACTGTGCATGTCGCCGATGATGCCGTACTCTTCGATCTCTTTGTACGCCATACCCGATCGTTGCGGATTACCGACCGCGAATCGTGAACTAAACAACCTACCGTCGCGAAGATGAGCCGGTCAAACGGTCGGCCGCTGGCTCGGGGGCCCCGCTTGGCTTATGTTCGCCACGATAGCGAAGACTCCCTGACACGAGGTAGCGCCAGAGATGCCGCATGACTTCGAGCGGTTCTTCGATGTCTCACTCGACATGCTTTGCATCGCCGGGACGGATGGGTACTTTAAGCGTGTCAATCCGGCGTTCGAGCGCATCTTGGGTTGGACGACGGAGAATCTGCTGGGCCGCCCGTTCATCGAGTTCGTGCACCCGGACGACGTCGAGTCCACCCTGAGCGAAGTGGAGAAGCTTGCCTCCGGTTTCCCCACCGTCTCGTTCGAGAACCGTTACCGCTGTGCAGACGGCAGCTACAAGTACTTGCTCTGGACGTCGCACCCAGAGCCCGAGTCCGGCCTCCTCTACGCGATCGCCCGGGACGTGACGGAATTCAAACACGCCCGGGAGACCTTGCGTCTGGCGATCGAGGCCTCGCCGAGCGCTATGCTGATGGTCGATCGCCAGGGCACGATCGTGATGACGAACCAGGCGGCGGAGCGAATCTTGGGTTACGGTCCGGCTGAGATGCTCGGCAAGCCGGTCGAATCGCTGTTGCCGATCGCTCTCCGCGAGTTGCATGCCGAGCAACGTGACGGCTATCTCCGCGATCCGTCGGCCCGGCCGATGGGCGTGGGCCGGGACCTCACGGCGCGACGTAAGGACGGGTTGGAGATTCCGGTGGAGATCGGCCTCAGCCCGATCCAAACGCCCTTTGGACTCCGCGTGTTGAGCTCGGTCGTCGACCTTACCGCGCGCAAAGAGGCGGAAGAGAAGATCCTCAACCTGGCCCGGCAGCTCGAAGAGGCGAACGCCAGGCTGCGCGAGCTCGCAGCCACCGACCCGCTGACAGAGTTACGCAATCGTCGGGCGTTCACCCGAGAGATGGAGGGCCACCTGTTGTTGGGCCGGCGTACCGGCCGGCCCTTCTCGCTGCTATTGGCGGACATCGACTATTTCAAGGAGTACAACGACGAGTTCGGCCACCCCGCGGGTGACGCGGTGCTCAAGACGCTGGCGAGTGTCTTGCGCGACACGGCGCGGCGCAGCGACTTCGTCGCTCGCTATGGCGGTGAGGAGTTCGCGATCGGTCTGCCGGAGACGGACGAGGAGGGTTCAGTCGTGTTGGCGGAGCGCTTCCGCTCGACGATCGAGAGCCATGCCTGGCCGGACCGGCAGATAACCGCGAGCTTCGGCGCCGCGACGGTGTCGTTCGAACGAGGCAGCCAGGAGAAGGTGTCCCGGGTGACTGACCTCCTGGTCGGGAACGCCGACCAGGCACTCTATCGGTCGAAGCAGGACGGTCGCAACCGAGTCACGCACTGGAGCGACGTCTCGAGGAATGCGTGAGGGCGATAGCAGTCTGGTTCAGGTAAAGCATGGGAAGACCTGCGAGCCTGGATCGAGAGAGGAGGACGGCTAGCGTGAACGTCGAATCTCGACTCTTGGTTACGCTGCTGATCGCGGCAGCCGCATGCGGGGCGCCTGAATCGGCCCAGCCTGCGGTAGAGATCCTCCAGGGCCAGCCAGCTGCGCGGGCCTCTGGCGCAACCGGGGACCAGGTTGTGGAACGCCACCTGTCGGTCGCGGAGCGCGCGCTGCTCAGGGGCTATCACGCGACGCTGAGGTCGCCGGCCGTTCGGGAGGCGAGTCACGAGTTCCTGCTCCGACAGCTGCGGCGCAACCCGCCGGTGGCCTTCGTGGACGGGTACTGGGCCACGCCGGTCGATCTCTCCCTTCTATTCGAGCTTCCGGCCGTTCGCGCCGCGCTGGCGGGTGGGTTGCCCGAAGGTCCGTCCGGCGAAGAGGCGTCCGCTCTGCTCGCCGACCCGAACCGGCTCAGGCAGCTCGCCGCGTTCGCCTTCACCGCAAGCCCGCTCAGGGCGCAGTTGGGGCTGGCCGACGTCGGGAGGTTCGAGCGGGTCGCGGCCAGCGAGCCTGCGGCCGTCGGCGTGTTCGTCGCACCGGTGAAGGACGTGGAGTGGGCCGTGGTCGAGTACCTGCCGCCGCCAGGCGCAGCCGAGGACGAGTGCTATTTCTATTGCGGCGACCCGGAGACCTGGGACTTCGACGGGGACGGTAGGCCCGACCTGCGCGACGAGGATCGCGACAACGACGGTGTGCCGGACGACGAGGACGATTTTCCCTACTTGCCCGGCGCGACCGATTGCAAGTGCGACGCGCAGGCCTTCTTGGTCTTCGTCACCAAGTTCGCAACCGGAATCGCGGATGCCGTACTGGCCGCGCACGCGCTCGTCGACGGCAGGGGTGAGACGAGCCGCGGCGTGGCGCTGGGCGCCGTGCCCGAGGCCGAGGACTCCGTCGAGTTCGTGTTCCCGGCCGCGCTCTTGCCGCTGGAGGATCGACCGGGCGCGGCCGAGTGCCCCGATCCGAGCGACCCGACGGTCAGATACGTCAGCAGCGACCCGGCCGACTGTGCGCGCATTCGCTTCCGCTGCGCCGAAGGCGAGGTCAGCTTCTATAACCTCTGTGGCTGCGGCTGCCAGCGGCCGTAGTGAGTTTCAAACTCTTGTTGAGGAGGTACGGGTCCGATGAAGAGCCACGCAGTTCTCAGCCTGGTCACCTTTCCTGCATTGCTGCTCTCGATCTCCGGGCGCGCGTTTGCGCAGGAGGAACAGTGGAAGATCCACAACTTCGAGAACACGCGGTACATCGAGTTCGCGTTTACGATCACCGAGGACGGGGAAACGAAGCACGGTACCTCCAGCTTGGAATTCGAGGACAAGGGAGACGACAAGGTGACCGTTCGCTTCAAGGGGACCCTGGGTGAGATGTCGGGCGAGTTCACGACCACCGCCCCGCAGGATGAGATCTACGGCCAGGCGATGATGCAGATGATGATGACCCCAGCGGCGGCCCCCATGGCCCTCACGGTGTTTGCCCCGTTCATGCCCATGTTCTTCGGCGGGCGCGATCTGTCACCGGACGCCGGATGGACGTTCAACGATGGTGAGCACGAGTTCTCGTTCAAAGTCGAATCGGCCTGCTCGCACGCGGGGCTCGACGGTAGGAAGATCATCTGGCGAGTCGATGGCGAGGTCCGATCGGACGCCTGCGTCAACCCTGATGTGCCGGTTCCGCTGGCGGTCACGTTCCGGACGGACGAGGGCGACCTCTACCAGCTCGAGATGAAGAAGTACGTCTCGCGGTAGGCGCTCGTCATCCCTGGCCGTCGCGCTGGCTGTGCCAGCAGCAAACGGCCTCAGAGGTTGTGCTTGAGAATCTGTTGTGCCGCGTTGTGGCCCGGAGCGCCGCTCACCCCACCGCCCGGGTGCGCGCCCGCACCGCAGAGGTAGAGGTTCGGGATCGGCGTGCCATAGCGCGAGCAACCGGGGACGGGGCGCATGAAGAAGAGCTGGTCGAGCGTCATCTCGCCGTGGTAGATGTTGCCCTCCGTCAGTCCGAAAGTCGTCTCTAAGTCGAGCGGGCTGAGCACCTGCCGATGCAGGACCGCCGACGCGATGTTCGGCGCATAAGGGGCGAGCGTCTCGACGACTCGCTGGCCGAGCAGCTCGCGCCTCGCATCGTCCCAGGTCCCTTCCTTCAAATCGTAGGGGGCATACTGCACCTGGACCGACAGGATGTGCTTGCCCGGCGGCGCCAGGCTCGGGTCGACGAGCGTAGGGATCAACCCTTCCAGGTAAGGTTCGCGCGACGGCTCGCCGTACTTAGCGTCGTCGTAGGCACGCTCCAGGTAGGCGAGGCTCGGGCTGATGGAGATGGCGCCGCGCAGATGCGGACCGTCGCCGGGCAGGCAAGAGAAGTCGGGAAGCGCGTCGAGCGCGAGGTTCACCCGGGCGCAGGCGCCACGGAACTTTATGTTTCGCACTAGGCGTAGGAAGCTCGGCTCGAGGTCGAGCGGGTCCACGAGATCCAGAAATGTGTGCCCCGGGTCGGCGTTCGAGATGATCCGTTGCCCTTCGATCTCGTCGCCGCCCTCGAGCACGATCCCGGTTGCGTGGTTGCCAGTCACGAGGATCCGCTCGACTGCCGCGCCCGTCCGCAGCTCGGCGCCAGCTTGGCGGGTCGCGTCCGCCAGGGCCCGTGTCAGGGCGCCGG
>CAYFXF010000059.1:0-9007 GCA_964347085.1 uncultured Gemmatimonadota bacterium
CGATGATCACGTTGCCTTCCTTCTGGCCCACCTGCTGCAGCGTCTGCATGTAGTAATAGGACAGGTACTCCGGTGTCAGGCTCTCGCCGATGATGTTCTGCGCATCCCGGATGCCCAGGGCTTCCTGGCGCTTCTGCTCCGCCTGCTCCTTGACGATGTCCGTCTGGAACTTCTGCGCCTGCACTTCCTGCTCGCGCTGCAGCTTGAGCTCAATCGCCCCTTTGACCGCGGGCGGCGGCTGGATCTCGCGCACGAAGAAGCGCACGACTTCCATCCCCTTGGGCGTGAGCTCCTCGTCCATCAGCTCTTTCACGCGCGCCGCGATCTGGAGCCGCTCGGTGGAAAGGATCTCAGTCCCGGTAAGCTCCGCGATCGCGTCCCGGAGCGCCGAGCGGAAGGTCGTGTAGACGTATTCGTTCACGTCGCGCATGTCGCCGACCACCAGAAAGACGTCGACCACCTTCTCCGGCACGACCTGGTAGCGGTAGGCGGCATCGACGACGATCGTCAGCTGGTCGGACGTCAACGCCTGCGCCTGCTCGCTACCGCCGCCCCTCGGGTACTGAATCTCGCGGGTCGGATACTTGAAGTACTGCTTCCAGAAGAACGCCGGGGAAGCAAAATAGAGCCCCTGCCCGAACGACTGCCCGGTCACGTTGCCGGTGATGGGATTCTTCAGCACGGAGGTCTCGTACTCGGCCACCGTCGTGCACGAGAAGGGCAGCGTGACCGCGAAGAGCAGCACGGCCGCCACCGGCACCATCATCAGCGAGCGTCGCACCGACGGACGTGTCATGTGGCGAAACTCGCGAGGAATGATCGGGTCTGCCATGAGATCACCTCTCTAAGCTGCTGAGACTATTAGGCCGGATCCCCCCGGCTCTTCTCCCGTTCCCGTCGCACCCCGTAGGTCAAAAAAACCAGGAAACCGCCCCAGATGAACGCGCAGGTCAGCGCCATCGTTATGATCGCGGCGTCACTCAATCGCCCCTCCCCAGGCGGCTCGCCCGGTCCCTACAAGTCCGCCCCTTCTCCTTCAACCTCGCGCCCTCCGCCACCCGCATCAAGCCACCCCGCCGAGCGGCTCGAAGCGGGCGGTGAAGTGGCGCAGGAAGGGAGCCTGGTAGGTGATCCGGTAGCCGCCGATCGACTCGCGGCGGCGCCAAACCTCCAAAATCGCCTCGACCACAAAGTCGATGTGACTCTGAGTGTACACGCGCCGCGGGATGGCCAGCCGCAAAAGCTCCTGCTCGGCCGGCGTCGCCTCCCCGCTCTCGGGATCGTGATGGCCGAACATCACGCTCCCGATCTCGACGGTTCGGATGCCCGCCTCCTTGTAGAGCTCTACGGCTAGCGCGATCCCCGGATATTCCAGCGGCCCCAGGTGCGCCAGGAAGGTGCCGGCATCGATGTAGATCGCGTGGCCACCGGGAGGCTGAACGATCGGAACACCCTCACACGCGATATGCTTGCCGAGATACTCGGTAGAAACGATGCGGTAGCGCAGATAGTCCTCCTGTACGACCTCCTCGAGACCCACCGCGATCGCATCGAGATCGCGTCCGGCCAGCCCGCCGTAGGTCGGGTAACCCTCGGTCAGGATCAGCAGATCCTTCTCCTGGCGGGCGAGCTCTTCGTCGTTGGTCGCCAAGAACCCGCCGATATTGGCAAGCCCATCTTTCTTGGCCGACATCGTGCACCCATCGGCGTGTGACAGGAACTGCCGTGCAATCTCGGCCACCGGCAGCTCGGCGTATCCCGGCTCACGCAGCTTGATGAAGTAGGCGTTCTCGGCGAACCGACACGCATCGATGTAGAGCGGCACCCGAAAGCGCCGACAAACCTCGGACACGGCCCGCACGTTGGCCATCGACACCGGCTGGCCACCGCCCGAGTTGTTGGTGATCGTCAACATCACCAGCGGCACGGCTTCGCGCCCCCGCCGCCCCTCACGCCGCAGCAGCTCCTCGAGCGCCGCCACGTCCATATTGCCTTTGAACGGGTGTGGCGTTGCCCGGTCCGCCGCCTCGGCGCAGGGGAGATCGACCGCCACGGAGCCCCGGTACTCCACGTTGGCCCGCGTGGTGTCGAAATGCGTGTTGTTGGGCACGATCTGGCCCGGCTTGCAGGTGACGGAAAACAGGATCCGCTCCGCCGCCCTCCCCTGGTGCGTGGGGATGATGTGTTCGAACGGGAACAACTTCTTCACGGAGTCCTCGAAGCGATAGAACGATGGGCTCCCCGCGTAAGACTCGTCACCACGCATCACCGCG
The DNA here is from genome assembly GCA_964347085.1 of uncultured Gemmatimonadota bacterium. GTDB lineage: Bacteria > Gemmatimonadota > Gemmatimonadetes > Palauibacterales > KS3-K002 > CAYFXF01. Next base: position 2,274 of record CAYFXF010000059.1, read on the forward strand.
GCCCACTGGTCCACGCTCATCGCTCCGGTGCCACTGTCAGTGAGCAGGTCGATCAGCACATCATCCGCGTGCAGCAGGAAGACGTTGTAGAAGGCCTCTCTGATCCTGGCCTCGCGCTCCGCGCGCGTCGTGACCCGAATCGGCTCGACGGCCTTGATCTTGAACGGCTCAATGATCGTCTTGATCGGCATGGCGCTACCCGCGGCTAGCTGTCACCGCCGCCGCCCAAACCCAGCTCGCCCTGAATCTCGCGCATCGCCTCGATAACGAGCTGTACATGCTCGGCGAAGTCGACCCCCAGTTCCTCGACACCCTTCTGCACGTCCTCGCGATTCACACCCCGCGCGAAGCTCGAGTCTTTGAACTTCTTCTTCACCGACTTCACCTTCAGGTCGCTGAGGCCGTTCGGCCGCACCAGGGCGCAAGCGGTAAGGAAACCGGTCAACTCGTCGACGGCAAACAGCACCTTGGCCATCAGACTCTCACGCGCAATTCCAGTGTACTCCGCATGCCCGAGAATCGCCTGCAGCATCTCATCGGGATACCCCCGCTCGCGGAGAATCTTCACACCGGTCGTGGGGTGCTCGTCATCCGGCCTGTGCGCGTCGTTGGGCCAGCGCTCGTAGTCGAAATCGTGGAGCAGGCCGGTGACCGACCAGAGCGCTTCGTCTTCGCTGTACTTGCGGGCGTAGGCGCGCATCGCCGCTTCGACCGCGTACATGTGGCGGCGCAGGTTCTCATTCTGGGTATACTCATGCATCAAGGCCAGCGCGTCGTCGCGACTCAACTGCATGGCTATACGCTCCCTGGTCAGCTATCTCGGCTCGGTCGAGACGGCGAGCTTCGGCTCAGCCGAACTCGTGTGCGCTCGGACAGAGGTCCGCCAGCCCGCACCCATCGCAGTTCGGGCGGCGGGCGGCACAGGTGTAACGGCCGTGCTGGATCATGCGCAGGCCGAAATCCGTCCACTCTTTCCGGGGGATGAGCGCCATCAACTCACGCTCGATCTTCTCCGGGTCGCTCGCGCCGCTGAGCCCGAGCCGGCCGGAGACCCTCTTGACGTGGGTGTCGACGACGATCCCCTCGTTCTTCCCGAAGCCCGAGCCCAGGATGACGTTGGCGGTTTTGCGCCCGATGCCAGGAAGCCGCACCAGCTCCTCCATCGTGTCCGGCACGGCCCCGCCGTGCCGGTCGACCAGGGCCTGCGCGAAGCCGAGGATCGAGCGGGTCTTGTTACGAAAGTACCCGGTCGGCCGAATCTCATCTTGAAAGCTCTCGGGGTCGGCCGCCGCGTACTCCTCCGCCGTCCGGTACCTGGCGAAAAGCTCGCGCGTGACCTCGTTGACGCGCCGGTCGGTGCATTGGGCGGAGAGGATCGTTGCCACCGCTAGCTCCAGCGGGTTGCTGAAATTCAGCTCGATGAGAGCCGGGCAGACGGAGGCGAGCCGGGCAACGATACCCCCGGCCCGGCGGGCGCGTGCCGCCTCCGACTCGCCCCCGGGTCGAGCGCCCCTCCGCTGTGCAGTCTTCCTCGCGCCGGCCAAAGCTCTCCGTCTTCTGTTGTATCTTACACGCGATCAATGCAACTGCTGGTAACGATCCAGCCACTGCGCCACGTCGGCGCGACTGATCACGCCTTCCAGGCGACCGTTCTCGACCACCAGCGCGCGGCCGACCCCGGCGCCCTCCAGCTTGCTGAGCACATCGGCCAGGGTGTCTTCGGGTCGCACGGTCGGCGCCTCGCTGACCCGCATCATCACCTCGCTGACGCGCGTCATCGGCCAGCGGTCCCGCGCCACTTGCTTGACCTGGCTGAGTGTGATCAAACCCAGCAGGCGACCGTCGTTTGCCTCGACCGGGAAGGCGTTGTAGCGGCGGCGCAAGAAGAAGTCGTCCACCAGGTCGCGGATCGTCAGATCCTCGGGCACCGTCTCGGGGTCGTGGGTCATCGCCTCACGCGCCCGCACGCCCTCCAGGATACGGCGCAAGATGAGCTGACGGTAACTCGCCTCCGCGGCCTGTGAGAGGAACCAGCCGATAAAGATGAACCACATGCCGCTGATCAGCGCTCCGCCGAACAGATACAGAACCCCCATCGCGATGAGCAGGAAGCCGAAGCCGCGGCCGGTGTAGGAGGCCCAGCGCGTCGCCTTGCGCACGTCCTTGGTCACCTGCCAGACAAGCGAGCGCAGCAATCGGCCGCCGTCGAGCGGGAAGCCCGGAATCAGGTTGAAGACCGCCAGCACGAAGTTGAGAAAAGCCAGGTACTCGGCCACGCTCACGACCGGCGCCGGCACGCCCAAGCCGGCCGCCGCTCGAGCGAAGGCCAGCAGGGCCAGCCCGATCGCGGCGCTTGAGAGCGGCCCCACCACCGTGATCAGGAACTCGTCCTTCGGGTTCTCCGCGTCCGAGCGGATGCGAGCCATGCCGCCGAAGATGAACAGCGTGATCCCCTCGACCTGGATGCCCCGCGCGCGGGCTACGGCGGAGTGGGCCAGCTCGTGGAGCAGCACCGAGCCGAAGAAGAGCAGCGCGCCGGCCAGCGCCATGATCGCGTAGGCCCCGGTGCTCAGGCCCGGGACGCGGCTGGGGAAGACGGCCTCGGCGAAGGTCCAGACCACGAGCAGGAAGACCACGAACCAGGAGTAATCCAGGCGGACCTCGAAGCCGAAGAAGCGGGCGACGCGTATGCCGGCGGTCATCCGCGGCTCCGATTGATCAGACGTACGCGGTGGTGGTCGAGTGTCGTGGGCGCGCTGTGTCCCTTAAGCTCTGGCGCCGCGGTCTCGCTCGCAGTCACTGACCGGGCCGATTCCGGGTAACGGTCGAGATACCAAAGGGCTCGCACGACGAGCAGCAAGGCCTCCGAGGATTGGTGCAGGGAATATAACCCGGCGAGTTCAGCGCCGGGAATGTCGGAGTGGAAGGCGTCCGGTTCCTCCAGGTCGCTCAGGCGCTCGAGCTCCACGTCGACGGCCGCCGTGCTGAAGCCGGGCCGGTCGGGACGCATGCCCAGCACGATGAGCAGGTGCGTACGCACCGATTTCTCCCTCGGGTCCAGATGGACAAAGACGCCCTCCAGCGGCTCGGGCGCCCCTTCGGCCGCCACCGCCGCCCAGACCAGGTTGAGCGGTAGCTCGAGGTAGAGAGACGGCTGCGCCGCCCGGACTCGCCAGCCGCCCAGCTCCGGCGGTCTCGCGATCAGGTCGCGCAGCGCCGCGGCCTCGAACGCGAAGACCGGGCAGCCGGCGCGCCAGAAATTGAACGAGTGGAAGAGGAGCTCGAGGTGGCGCTCCAGCGCCGCGGGCTCGGAGCCCTCGGGGGCCAGTCGCTGCAAGAGGTCCGAGACGCGATCACCCGCGAACTGGTCGCGTCGCTCCGCCACGAGCCCACGGCGATGCAACTCCTCGGCGAGCGCGGGGAACTCGCGCTCCGCCAGACCGTCGACCCCGAACACCATCTCGTACGGTGTCAGGCGCCCGACGCTCGACGCCCGTTCGTTCATCGCCCCGCCGCGCCTGAGGCCTTCCCTTCCGCGCCGGAGCGTGCCGCCAGCCAGCGGTTGAGCGCCCAGAACGCCAGCAGCACAATCGCCCACTGGACCAGCACCGTGCCGATGCTGAAGGTGCTCCGTGGATCGAAGGCCGCGCCCCAGCCCGCGCCGCGCACCTGCAAGAACCACCAGACGATGAGCACGATGGCTTCGACCAGGCAGAGCACGATCGCCCATTCCCACCAGCGCCCGATGCGGATGTCGGCGCCCGCCTGATTGACCAGCTCCTCGCGGAAGCGGCGTGCGCCGTAGCGCAACACGGCAAAGGCGAAGAAGAAACCGGAGAGCATCAGGCCCACGCCCCAGACGAAGTCCTGGTTGCGGAAGAACGACAGGGAGAGCGCGCTCGGCACCCCGGCGAGGAACCCGACGACCCCCACCCAGGGGACCGCCCGTGCCCTTGGCACGCCGGCGTCGACGAGCAGACGTGTAGCCAGCTCGATCATCGAGATGAGGCTCGTCCAGGCGGCGAAGACGAGCGCCAGAAAGAAGAGCGCCATGAAGAATCGCCCGGCGGGCATGCGAGCGAACAGCTCGGGCACCCAGATGAACGTGAGCCCCTCGTTACCCGCACCCACGATCTCGCCTGCCACGTCGGGCCTGAGCGCGAAGGCCGTGCAGAGCACCATGATCCCGGCCAACAGCGACATGGAGTTGTTGCCGAAGCCGAGGGTGAACGCGTTGAGCGTCGTGTCCTCGTTTCGCCGCATGTAGACCGCGTAGGTCAGGATGAGCCCCCAGCCCGCTCCCGTGTCCCAGGCGTTCTGCGTGAGCGCCGCCAGCCAGACGCGGTAATCGGCCAGCTGCGACCAGTCCGGGGTGAAGAGGAACTCGAGGCCGCGGGCGGCGCCCGGCAGCGTGACGGCGCGCACGGCGAGCACCAGCACCAACAAAACGAGACTGGGGATCAGGACCCGGGCGACCCGTTCGATCCCGCGCACGCCTCGCGCGATCACCACGACACCCAGGCTCATGGCGACCGCATGGGTCAGCAGGGCGCCGCGCGAGCTGTTAAAGCTCTCCCAGAAGGCGCCGGGCGTCGCACCGGGGATCTCGCGCGTCAGGCTCGCAACGAAATAGCGGATGCACCACCCCATGACGACGCTGTAGTAGAACATGATCGCCGTCGAGCACCATCCGACCCAGGCACCCATCCAGGCGAAGTTCTTACCGATCAGCTTGCCAAAGGCGCCGATGGTGCCGGAACGCGAGGCCTTGCCCATGGCGAACTCGACCAGGATGAGCGGCACTGACCAGGCGAGCAGAAAGACCACCCAGGCAATCAGGAAGCTGCCGCCTCCGTTGGTGGCGACGATGCGGGGAAAGCGCCAGATGTTGCCGGTCCCCACCGCCATGCCGAGCATGGCCAGCATCATCCCCCAGCGGGAGGCGAAGACCTCGGATCTCGAAGCCAAGACGCGTCCGGCTCCGTTAACCGGCGACGGCGGGTGGACGACCCAGTGGTTCGCCCGCTTCGAGCTCTGCCAGCCAGTCCAGCACGACCTGGTTGAAGACCTCGGCGTGTGAGATGAGCGACAGGTGGCCGCCGCGGGGGATCTCGACCAGCTCCGAGTCCGGCAACAACTGAGCTATCTCGTGGAGCCACTCGGGCGGCGTGTAGCTGTCGGCGGCGCCCGCGATCACCAGCGCCGGCTGCTCGATCCGCTCGAGTTCAGCACGCAGATCGTAGCCCCTAAAAGTGTTCAGGCGGGCGTTCCCCACGACGGCCGGCACGCGCGCCGGGGCGTCGAGCTCGTAATCGATCACCCGCTCGTTGCCGGCCGAGGGGTCGTAGACCCAGATTCCCCAGCGGCCCCAGACGTCGGCTAGCGGGCGCGCCAACACTTGGGGCACGAAGCGCGTCGCCAGGCGCGCCACCGGGATGAGCAGGGTGCGGTTGAGCCCAACGTGGGAAAGGTCGAACCGGGCCAGCGTCGCCGTGAGGATCAGAGCCCAAGCGCGCTCCGGGTAGAGTGTCGCGAAGCGGATGGCCACCGGCCCGCCGAACGAGAGCCCGAGCAAACAGGCCGACGACACGCCGACCGCGTCGAGCACCGTCGCGACATCGTGTGCGAACTGGTCGAAGCGCGGCTCCACCCCCTGATAGTCCGAGCGCAGCCCGGCCACGATCACCCGGTAGCCCGCCGCCGATAAGGCCGGAACCTGATAGCGGAAGACCTCGGGATCGCCGCTCAGTCCCGGGATGAGCATGAGCGCCGGCCCGGTGCCCGCCTCGATGACCGGCACCGTTTCGCCGCCCTCCAGCTCGACCAGTCGCGGCACGAGCGAGCGGCCTCGATAGTCGCGCAGCGGCGGCGACTCACCTGCCAGGTTCCGCCGCCAGCGATCGACCACGTAGACGCCCGTCGCGGCGCCGACGCCCAGCCAGAGCAGGCGGCCCAGCCTCACGAGGCCCCCTTCACCCGAGCGCCCCCGCCAGATACCCGGCCAGCGACCCGCTCGCCACCCGCTCCTGTTTCAGCGTGTCCCGGTCGCGAACCGTGACCGTGTCATCTTCTAGCGTCTGCCCGTCCACGGTGACACAGAAGGGCGTGCCGGCCTCGTCCTGGCGACGATAGCGGCGGCCGATCGAGCCCGACTCGTCGTAGAAGGCGGGAAAGCGGCCGCGCAGATCGTCGGCGATCCGCTGCGCGATCTCCGGCATGCCGTCCTTCTTGACCAGCGGGAACACCGCGACCTTCAAAGGCGCGAGCCGAGGCTGCAGGCCGAGCACGACACGGGTCTCCCCTTCGACGACCTCTTCACGGTAGGCGTCCGCCAAAATCACCAGCGTGGTTCGATCCACGCCGCCCGAGGTCTCGATGATGTAGGGCACGTACCGTTCGTTCGCCGCCGGGTCGAAGTACTCGAGCTTCTTCCCGGAACGCTCCTGGTGGGCGCCCAGGTCGTAGTCGGTACGATTGTGGATCCCCTCGAACTCCTGCCAGCCGAAGGGGAACTGGTACTGGATGTCGTAGGCGTCGTAGGCGTAGTGCGCGAGCTCCTCACGCGTGTGCTGAACCAGCTTGAGCCTGTCGGCCCGGATGCCCAGCGCCTTCATCCATTCCAGTCGCACGTTCTTCCAATAGTCGAACCACTCCTCGTCAGTGCCCGGCTTGACGAAGAACTGCATCTCCATCTGCTCGAACTCACGGGTTCGAAAGATGAAGTTGCCGGGCGT
>CAYFXF010000060.1:0-1508 GCA_964347085.1 uncultured Gemmatimonadota bacterium
TGGCCGATAGGCCGCCAACACGAGGCTAGCCGCCCTAGAGTCTCGCCGGCCGTGCCGCGGCCGCACGTCACCGGCCAGCCCGATTTATCGACGCCTCAAGACCGGCCTCGGGCCCGGTCGATCAGGAGACGGGCTACCTGCTATCAGGCAGCCAGTGCCAAGTTATGGTTGGCAGTTGTTTGTTTGCCCAGTTGATTAGCGAGGGTCCAGGCGCCCTCGGCACGCTGCTCCGCGTTCCCTAAACCCGTCGAAACCAGTTCGCCCCCACGATGCGCGGTGCAGATCTAATCTACACCCAGCGAACCCAAACGGAAACCGCCCGGTCCCGCGCTAGCCTAGCCGATTGATGCGCGTCGCTGCCGCCGCCGCGCCGTAGCCGTTGTCGATGTTCACGACCGTGACGCCCGGCGCACAGCTGTTGAGCAGCCCGAGCAGCGCGGCGAGCCCCTCGAACGATGCGCCGTAGCCGACGCTCGTCGGCACCGCGATCACCGGAACGGGGACAAGTCCGCCGACGACCGAGGCGAGCGCCGCTTCCATCCCGGCGACGACGATGATCACCGCCGCGTCGCGCAGCTCCTGCCGATCGGCGAGCAGCCGGTGGATCCCGGCCACGCCGACGTCGTCCAGACGCCGGACCGGATTGCCCAGCGCCCGAGCGGCGACCGCCGCTTCCTCGGCCACCGGGAGGTCGGAGGTACCCGCGGTGACGACCAATAGCGGCCCGCGAACGCGGACCTCGACCGGCTCGGCGGGCGGCAGGTAAGCGGTACGGGCCAGGTCGTTGATCTCGATTCCCGGTCGCTCGCGGGCGAGCCGCTGGCGCACCTCGCTGGCGGCCCGGGTGGCGAGCAAGCCGTCGCCCGCGGCGGCGATGCGGGCGCAGATCTCTGAGACCTGGTCCGGCGTCTTGCCGGGACAATAGACCACCTCGGGGTAGCCCTGTCGCACGGCGCGGTGATGGTCGATGCGGGCGAAGCCGAGGTCCTCGAAGGGCGCGCCTTCGAGCTGGTCAAGCACCTCGCGGACGCTTAATTCGCCCCGCTGAAAACGTTCGAGCAAGCTCTTCAGACGCTCGGGTCTCACGTGGCAGAGCTGATCTTGATGGGCGCGTCGTTCGGCGCCGCAATATAATTCGCCGCGAAGGTCCGTCAATTCGAGCTGCCGTCTGCAGGCGGGCCTCTCGGCCTTTACACCGGGCAGAGGCGACCCTATAGATAGCCGTGCGCTACCGTCGAACTTCCCGGAGGCGGTGCAAGGCAGGCGCCGACTCCGCTCATGGAGGTACAGATGAACTTGCGAGAGTTCTTCTCTGAAGATGTGATCAACCTCGAGCTGGCGGGCGGCAGCAAGGATGAGGTGCTCAAGGAACTCATCTCGCTGCTCCGGTTGCCCGAGAAGTCCGAGGGAATCCTCTACAAGATGTTGAAGAGGCGCGAGAACCTAGGCTCGACCGGGATCGGCCGTGGCATCGCCATCCCGCATTGCCGCTCGCTCGTCGTCAACCG
>CAYFXF010000060.1:1518-8978 GCA_964347085.1 uncultured Gemmatimonadota bacterium
CCAAGGAACAAAGCCGCGCTATGCTGCCGGCGAGAGGCGAGGTCTTCACCGTGATGAAAGACGCTGCACTGCCGCTCGCTCGTCGTCAACCGGCTGCGGGTGGCCTTCGGGCGCGCGAAGACCGGGATCGACTTCAAAGCGATCGACGACCGTCCCGTCTCTTTCTTCTTCCTCATCGTGGCGCCGCCACTCGAAGTCTCGAACCAGTACCTGCCGGTTCTGGGAAAGATCGCTCAGCTCTGCCGCGAGTCGGACGTGCCGGATCGCCTGGGCAAGATCGAGCTAGCGGCCGAGTTTCTCGGGCTGCTGGACGAGAAACAGGTCTGACCAGAGAAGGGATCGCATGCACGCACAGCTTGAGATACTGCTCGAGCTACAGGATCTGAAGGCGCAAAAGCGCGAGCTCGAGGAAGCGGCCGAGGACAGCGCCCGACAGATCGAGGAGAAGGTATTCCAGGTCGAGCCGCAGAACGCGGTCCGGCAGCTGCAAGCGAAGATCGACGAGATGGAAGCGAACCTGGAGCCCGGGGTCGCCGGCCGCTACCGCCTGCTCGCCAGCCGCCCCCGAGCGGTCGCTCCCGTGCTGAACGGGGTGTGCTACGGCTGCTTCATGACGATGCCTACGGCGATCCCGCGCACCAATGAGCTACTCCGCTGGTGCGACAACTGCGGCTCGTTCGTCTATTTCGTGGATTGAGCGGCGGACCCCTCAGCGGGTCACGATCATCTTGCCAATGTCCCGCGAGCGGTTCGCGACGATCTGACAGAAGTAGACACCGGACGCGACCGGCTGGCCGTCCCTATCCGTACCGTCCCAATAGAGCAGATAGCGTCCTGGGGAATCGAAGCGCAGTTCCAGGGCGGGCTGCCCGGCCGCGGTGGGGTGATCGAGCGCGACGGGTACGGCGACGAGTTGTCGGAGGACGTTGAAGATACGTACGCGGACGACGACGGGCTGCCCATCCTGGAACAGGTCGGGCCCCAAAACGAAGGGAATCCGCGTCTCCCCGCTGAAGGGATTCGGGTAGTTTTGCTCCAACGCCACACCGCGGATCTCGCCCTGGCGAGCTTCCTCTTGCGCCGCGGTGCTGTCGGCTTGTTGCGCGAAAACCTCCGGTGTGCCGGCGGCTCGCGCCAGCAGCAGGACGAGGAGCACAGTTAGACTGTGCTTCATTCGCCCTCGCGCCTCCTTTGAAACGGTAGCCCTCGCTTCGCTTAACCCCTCCTGAGTTGCCAGTGGCGGTGTAGCCTGTCACTGTACCGCCAAGATAGGACGCCATGCCGTGGGCGGCAAGGACGTGCGCCCGCCTACGAAAGCTCTCGCAGCACCCGGCCGGCGGCGGTTCGCTGGGTGAGCCCGGCGGCGTCCAGGTACTCCAAGAGTGGGATAACGTACTTCCGGGTCACCCCCAGCGCCCGGGCCAACTCCGACGGCGTTGCCACCTGGCTCCGCTCGAGCGTCGCCCTGACACGCAACTCCACCTCATTGATAACCTGGCGCCCGTAGTAAAGGTCCGCGGTCACCGCGACCAGCTCGCCCTCGGCGCGGAGGAACTTGAGCACCGGGATGAGCTCGTCGGCCGACAGGGCGAGCGCCGTCGCCAGCTCCTTCACGGTGGGCGGGGCGCGCCCGCCCGCCTGGATGCGCTCACGCGCCGCCGCAGCGATCGATTCCTGTTCGGGGCGCAGTCGCGGGACGTGGTCGGCACGCGCCGCCACCGACCCCTCGACCCGGATCACGCCCTGGGACTCGAGCTCGGCCAGGACGGCGTTGACCACCGCGGCGGGCGCCCCGACCGCGCCGCGGAGCACCTCGAGGCCGACCCCCCGGGCGCCGGCGTCGCGGGCCTGCTCGCGGTCGAGCACCCCCAGGGTGGCCTCTCGCGCCGTGCGCAGCGCCGAGGCGGAGAACCAGAGATCGCCGAGCTGGCGCAGGCTCCCCGCCGCGGCCAAGTCGGCCAGCTCTCGCTGGGCCTGTGGCGGGCTGAGGCCAACCAGCACGGCCAGCTCGGGGATCGACGTGCCCTCGGCGCGCCGCTCGATCGCCCGTCGCAGCCGCTCGCCGGCGCTTGGCCCGTACGGCGCGGCGGCGAGCTCGCGCGCCCCGCGTCCCCGACGCTCGGCCCAGGGGTCGATCACCCGGCCACCGCCGATGGTCGTCACCGGGGAGTAGAAGCGCACGACGAAGCGATCCCCCGCACGGGCGACTACGGGTCGCTCGGTTCTCAACTCGATTGACGCACCCTCCCCCGGCCGGATGGGGGTTTGACCGGGCGTGGCGACACGAGCCAGCGTCTCCGCAGTGCCGAGATGGAAGCGCACACGCTGCCAGTGCTTCAGCGGCCAGGGCGCCGTGGGCATCACCTGGAGCGAGGCGCCGAGGTAGCGGGTCTCGCGCCACACGGGGTCAGAGACGAGCATGTCGCCCCGCCCGACCTGCGAGCGATCGAGGCCGACGAGCGCCACGGCCGCTCGCTGGCCCGCGCGCGCCGCCGCGACCTCGTGGCCGTGTACCTGGACGCCGCGTACCCGGGCCCGGCGCTCCTGCGGCAGCAGGCGCACCTCGCCACCCGTCTCGACCCGCCCGCTCCAGACGGTCCCCGTGACTACCGTGCCCACGCCGCGAACGCTGAAGGCGCGATCGACGGGGAGTCGGAAGAGGTCGTCAACGCGCCGTCCCGGCACCGCGCGGGCCGCGTCGAGGATCGCGCCGCTCAGCTCTTCGAGACCCTCACGCCTCACGGCCGATACGGGAAGCACAGGCCAGTCGGCCGTCCCGGTGATCCGCTCGACTTCCTCGCGGACAGACTCGATGACCAACCCACGCCACTCGGCGTCTACCAGGTCCGACTTGCTGATCGCGACCACACCCTGCTCGACACCAAGGAAGCGCGCGATCCACAAATGCTCACGCGTCTGCGGCATGGGACCCTCGTCGGCAGCGACGACCAGTAGCAACACGTCGAACCCCGTCGCCCCGGCCAGCATGTTACGGACGAAGTCCTCGTGGCCCGGAACATCGATGACCGAGATCTCGAGATCGGGCGAGCCGGCGGGGAACGGCGCGAAGCCGAGGTCGATCGTGATGCCGCGCTGCCGCTCCTCTTCCCAGCGATCGGTGTTCACGCCGGTGAGTGCCTCGACCAGCACCGTCTTACCGTGATCGACGTGGCCGGCCGTGCCGAGTATGACGGACTTCATCCCAACTGCGCGTCGAGGAAGCGGAACGAGTTGAGCGGTCGATGATCAGCGAGGTGATAGGCGATGAAGTCGCGAAGCAGATCGCGCTGCACGCGGGCGGTGCTCAGCCGCCGGCCGTTGGGGGCCCCGCCACCCACCAGCGCCGCCAGCTCGGCTCGCACCTCAGGCGGGAGCGGCCGGGTCGTCAGACCCCGGCCGCGAGGCTGGCAACGCACACAGACGATGCTGCCCCCCATGAGGTCGAAGTGCAGAGATTCGGCCGGGGCGGGTCGCCCGTCGCAGAGGGCGCAGCGGTCGAGGCTCGGCGCGAACCCGAGCCGGGCGATCAGCTTCCAGACCTCCTCGAGGATCGCCGTCTCCGCGTCACCCGATTCCCCGACCAGGCGATCGAGCCCGAAACGCAACTGATCGAAGAGCGCGCGGTCTGGGGCCGAGGGCGCGCAGCGAAGCGCCAGTTCGGCCAGCAGTCCGGCCCCGGCGTAGCGCACCAGCCTCTGGCCCAGGACCTGGCGCTCGCGCTGGAGCTCAAACGCGGAAAGCGTATGCAGCTCTCGTCCCTCCTTGGCATAGTAGGTCGCCAGGCCATCGGTGAAGGGCTCGAGCAGCCCGCCGAAGCGGCTCTTCGGCCGGCGCGCCCCCTTGGCGATGACCGAGCAGAGTCCCTGGTCGCGAGTGAGCAACCGCAGGATCTTGCTGGTCTCGCTGTACTCGTAGGTCTTGAGGATGGTTGCCGGAGTGGTGACGAGCGCCATGCCGCCAACTTAGGCTATCGCATCATGGCGAGCCAGATCGGCGATGCCAGAGGCGAACGCCGGCCAGGCCGGCCAGGGCCGCAACGGCGAGCAGCACCGCAAGCCGCTGTCGCGCGTCGACGCGCCGGTCAAGCAGACGCAGCCGCAACGCGCTGGCCGCGGCGACGGAGTCCGCGAGGTAGCGCACCTCGCTCGGCGAGACCTCACCTGCCTCAGCCTGACGCCTGAGCCCGGGACCGGGCCGGCTCTCCACGCTGCCCGGCGCCGCCTCCAGCACCAGCCGATCGACGGGCAGCGCGGCTTGCAGCTCCAGCCAGGCGGTCGTCCGCGGCAGGCGGTAGCGGATTAAGATGCGGAGAACCGGGCTCGCTGAGGGACCGCCGAGCAGCAGCAGGTACGGCGGCTCATGGCTGAGCCGGCCCTCCCCGAGACCCTCGCTCCAAGTCTCGACGCGCGAAGCGGCGTCCGGCAACCGAAGCAGCGTCATGGGACCGGCCGGGGTGACGGGACCTGCGGCCGACACCCCGGCACGGAGCAGGAGCGCCTCGACGATCGAATAATCGCCGCTGACGTCGCGCCCGACCCGGACGCGCCGCTCGAGGATCCGCGACTCGGGTGACGCTGCTTGGGCTCTGGCCCAGGATGAAGACCCGATCAGCAGGGGGAAGGCGAGCCAAAACGAAAGCCGCCGGAGGGTTCCGCTCTGGCGGCCAGCGCGTCCGAGCCCGGTTTGCGTCACGGGTTGAAGCGGCCGAAGTCCTCGGGGTTGAGCTTTCTCAGATACTCCTTCAGCTGATCGGCGTCCATACCGGTGGTTTCCTCGCCGGCTGGCGCGTCGCCTTCCTGGCCTGGCTCGAGTTCGCCGGTCTGGATCTCGATGGCTGCCTGCTCGAGCAGGTCTTCGTGCGCGAAGATGGGTGCCTTGGCGCGCAGCGCGATCGCGATGCTGTCACTGGGGCGGGCGTCGATGGAAACGACCTGACCGTCACGCTGGATGATCAGTTCGGCATGATAGGTGTTGTCGACGACCCTTGTGATGAGCACGCGCTGCAGCTCGCTGCCCAGGCCTTGCAACATCGAGGTGAAGAGATCATGCGTGAGCGGGCGCGAGAATTTCATGCCCGCCAACTCCATGGCGATCGCCGAGGCCTCGCTCGGCCCGATCCAGATCGGGAGCACCCGCTCGCCGTCGATCTCCTGCAGTATTACGACGGGCGTGTTGGATGCTTTGTCGAGTCCAAGACTTGTTACCCTGACCTGGTTCATCGAGCTCACTGAAAGATCGTGGAGCCGGCGGGAACGGCAACGATTGGAAGATACCAGGCCGACCCGACCTGTAAACCCCAACTATGCCGCTACGTTCCCAGCTCCCAGGAAGAGAGATACCGGCGTTGCTGCTCGGTCAGCGAGTCGATCGCTATGTTCATCGACTCGAGCTTGAGACGAGCGATCTCGCGGTCTATGGCGTCAGGCGTGCGGTGAACCGCCGCAGACAGCTCGCGGCCCTGCTCGACGAGGTGCTCCGCGGAGAGCGCCTGGTTCGCGAAAGACATGTCCATCACCGCTGCCGGGTGTCCCTCCGCCGCCGCGAGGTTGATCAAGCGCCCCTCGCCGAGCACGAAGATCCGCCGCTCGGCGACCCGGTACTCCTGTACATACTCGCGCGCGAGGCGCGGCGGCCCATCGGCGACCGCCGCCAAGCGCTCCAGGTCGATCTCCACGTTGAAATGACCCGAGTTCGCGACGATGGCACCGTCTTTCATGGCGCGGAAGTGCTCCTCGCGAATCACGCTCGTGTCGCCCGTCACGGTGACGAAGATGTCGCCGACCCGGGCAGCCTCGGCCATCGGCATCACCTCGAACCCGTCCATCACCGCCTCCAAAGCCTTGAGCGGCTCGACCTCCGTGATGATCACTCGGGCGCCCGCACCTCGCGCCCGGTTAGCCACACCGCGGCCGCACCAGCCGTAGCCCGCGACGACGAGCCGGGCGCCGGCGAGCAAGACGTTGGTGGCGCGCAGGATGCCGTCCAGCGTCGACTGCCCAGTGCCGTAGCGATTGTCGAACAGATGCTTGGTGAGGCTGTCGTTCACCGCGACCACCGGGAACTGCAGCACACCGTCGCGTGCCATGGCCCGCAGGCGGATGACGCCCGTGGTGGTCTCCTCGGTCGAGCCGATCACGCCGGTCACGACCTCTCTCCGCTCCTGGGCGGAGAGGCTGGTGGCCCAGCGACGAACGGGCTCGGCCAAGTCATCGAACCGCTCCAGAGCGATCATGTGCAAGGCGCTGACCAGGTCGGCGCCGTCGTCCATGGTGATGCTGGGCTTGTGTGCTAGCGCGGCGCGGATGTGATCGTAGTAAACGTCGTGATCCTCACCCTTGATCGAGTAGACCTTGACCGCATGGTCACGGACCAGGTGAGCCGCCACATCGTCCTGAGTGGACAGCGGGTTGGAGGCGCAGAGCGCGACATCGGCGCCGCCCGCCTTCAGCGTGATGACGAGGTTCGCCGTCTCGGTGGTGACGTGGAGACAGGCGGAGAGGCGCTGCCCATCGAGCGGCCGCTGTTTGGCGAAGCGCTCGCGAGCCCTCCGCACCACCGGCATCGCGCGTTCCGCCCACTCCACGCGTCGCTGGCCTTTGTCGGCGAGCTTGATGTCACGGATGTCGTGATCGGTCGTCTGTATCGACATTTCTCTGTCCTTGATCGGTCAGCTGAGGTGAGACTTGAGGTCCTCCACCCGGTCGCAGCGCTCCCAGGAGAAGCCGCCGTCGGGCTCGGGCTCACGACCGAAATGGCCGTAGGCGGCCGTGCGCTTGAACAGCGGGCGCCGGAGGCCGAGTGATTCGATGATGCCGCAAGGTGTAAGGTCGAAGACCTGCCGCACCGCGGCCTCCAGCTGGCCGTCCGGGACCCGTCCCGTGCCACGCGTGTCGGCCAGCACCGATACGGGCTCGGCCACACCTATCGCGTAAGCGAGTTGGACCTCGCAGACGTCGGCGAGCTCGGCAGCCACGATGTTCTTGGCGATCCAGCGCGCCGCGTAGCTCGCCGAACGGTCGACCTTGGTGGGGTCTTTACCGCTGAATGCGCCGCCGCCGTGTCGTCCCATGCCACCGTAGGTGTCGACGATGATCTTGCGACCGGTCAGGCCCGCATCACCTTGCGGGCCACCGGTGACGAAGCGCCCGGTCGGGTTGATGTGGACGGCGGTGCTGGCGGGGTCGTAGAGCTGCGCAGGGAGCACCGGCTGGATGACGAGCTCGCGGATCGTCTCGTGGATCTCGCCGTTCTCGATCTCGTCGTCGTGCTGTGCGGAGACGACGACCGCCTGCACGCGGACCGGTGTCTCGCCATCGTACTCGACGGTGACCTGAGTCTTGCCGTCCGGCCTCAGCCAGGCGACCTGGCCGGACTTGCGTACCTCGGCGAGGCGGCGTGTGAGGCGGTGAGCGAGGGTGATCGGCAGCGGCATCAGCTCGGGGCTCTCGCGCGTCGCGTAG
>CAYFXF010000061.1:0-8858 GCA_964347085.1 uncultured Gemmatimonadota bacterium
GTGCCGGGCCTCAAGATGGTGGAGCCCGCCACAGCCTACGATGCCAAGGGGCTGATCAAAGCGGCGATCCGCGATCCGGACCCGGTGCTGTACTTCGAGCACAAGTACCTTTATCGGCGGGTGAAGGAGGTGTTGCCCGACGAAGATTACGTCGTGCCGATCGGCAAGGCGCACCTGGCTCGGCCGGGTGATGCGCTGACGATCGTGACCTTCGGCGCGATGGTGCAGCGCTCGCTGGAGGCGGCCGAGACGATCGCGCAGGAAGACGGGGCCGAAATCGAGGTGGTCGACCTGCGTACCCTCAACCCGCTGGACGATGAAGCGATCATCGAGTCGGTGAAGAAGACCGGCCGCTGTCTGATCGTGCACGAGGCCCCGCGCACGGGCGGAATCGCCGGCGAGATCACCGCCCGGGTGAACGAGTTCTGCTTCGAGTGGCTGGACGCACCGGTGCGCCGGGTCACCGCACCGGACACGCCGGTGCCCTTCAGTCCGCCGCTCGAGGACTATTTTCTAGTGCAGGTCGAGGATGTGCTGAAGGCTGGACGCTGGATGCTCGCATACTGAGAAGAGGCGAAGCGATGTCGAAAGTCGATGTCATCATGCCGCAGATGGGCGAGTCGATCGCCGAGGGAACAGTCACGAAATGGCTCAAGGGAATCGGTGAGGAGGTGAAGCGGGACGAGTCGATCCTCGAGATCTCCACCGACAAGGTGGACGCCGACATCCCGTCCCCGAGCGCTGGCACCCTGATCGAGATTCTCGTCGAGGAGGGCCAGACGGTCGAGATCGGCACGGTGATCGCCCGCATCGAGACCGAGGCGGCGGCCGCCGCCGTGGCCGCGGAGGCGAAGGCCGAGCGGGCGGAGGCACCGCAGGCGCCGCTAGCGACAGCCGCCGCAGCGCCCGCTGCAACGCCCGCCGCAGTGCCCAGCGCGCCGACCGCCCCGGCCCAGCCGGGGAAAGGCGACGGCGCGGCGGTGGGCCGGGAGACGCGGGAAGAGCGCCTCAGGATCCGCTCTACGCCTCTGGTGCGGCGAATCGCCGCTGAGCACGGGGTCGATATCTCGAGCGTGACGGGCAGCGGGTTCGGCGGCCGGGTGACCAAGAAGGACATCCTGGCCTACGTCGAGGGGCGCGCCGCCGCG
This sequence comes from uncultured Gemmatimonadota bacterium, assembly GCA_964347085.1. Lineage (GTDB taxonomy): Bacteria > Gemmatimonadota > Gemmatimonadetes > Palauibacterales > KS3-K002 > CAYFXF01. The sequence continues at coordinate 1,149 of CAYFXF010000061.1, forward strand.
GCGCCGGCTGGCCTGCCGGTCGCCAGGCCCGGCGTTCTGCAGGTACCGATCCACGGCGCGACGCTGGAGATCAAGATCCCCGAGGTGCTGATCAAGGAGACCGATCGCGTCGAGGAGATGAGCATCATGCGCCAGCGGATCATGGAGCACATGTTGATGAGCCGGCGCATCAGCGCGCATGTGAGCTCGGTGTTCGAGATCGACTTCGAGCGGGTCGTGGAAGTGCGCGAGAGGCTCAAGCCACGTTTCGAGGCCGACGGCGTGAAGCTCACCTACCTGCCGTTCATTATCCGGGCCGTGGTCGAGGGGCTGAAGGCCTATCCGGTGCTCAACTGTTCGGTCGTCGGTCGCAAAGTCGTCTACCACGGCGTCTACAACATCGGGATCGCCGTGGCGCTCGACGAGGGGAGCGGGCTCATCGTACCGGTCCTCAAGAACGCCGATGAGCTGAGCCTGCTCGGCGTCGCCCGGCGCGGCAACGAGCTGGCTGAGCGCGCCCGCACCCGCCAACTCGACCCGGAGGACGTGCAGGGCGGCACCTTCACCATCACCAACCCCGGCGTGTTCGGGTCGCTCTTCGGCATGCCGGTCATCAACCAGCCGCAGGTGGCGATTCTGGGTGTGGGAGCGATCGAAAAGCGACCGGTCGTGATCGATGACATGATCGCTATCCGTCACCGCGCTTACTTCGGCATCTCCTACGATCACCGCATCGTCGACGGCGCCATGGCCGACTTCTTCATGACCAAGCTGAAGGAAGTACTGGAGGACTTCCCGGAGGACGCCTAGCACGACGCCTCGGGAGCTGAGCAGTGGTCGATCCCGTCAGAGAGTTCGAGGCCTACCGGCAGGAGCTGCTGGCGATGCTGGGCGATCGCGACCCGGTGGACGTACTCGCCCATACGCCGGCGGAAATCGAGACACGCCTCAGAGGTCTGGAAGAGGTCGTGCTCTGCCGCCGGCCCTACGAAGGTGCTTGGTCGGTAAAGGAGATCCTCGGCCACCTCGGGGACACCGAGTGGGTGTACGGCTATCGGCTGCGCATGATGTTGAGCCACGATGGGCCGCAGATCCAGGGCTATGACCAGGACCTGATGGTCGCGGGGATGGCGCATAACGAGCGCCCGATCTCGATGCTGATCGAGGAGTTTCGCCGGCTGCGTGGGCTCAACGTCGATCTCTACCTGAGGACCCGCGGACAGAGCTGGAAACGCATCGGCCGCCACTCCGAGCGAGGCGATGAGAGCGTCGAGCTCACCGTAGGGCTGCTGGGCGGTCACGACCTTCGCCACCTTTCCCAGATCGAGCGTACGCTGGCCGCCGTCCATCGCTAAGGCACACAACCTTTCGAGATGAAGAAACTGGAGCTCGACACCCCTTGCGTGGTCGTCGATCAGCGCGTGCTGCGGCGCAACATCGAGCGCATGCAGGCGCTGGCCAATGGCTTCGATGTCCGCCTGCGGCCGCACACCAAGACGCACAAGTCGCCCCACATCGCGCGGCTACAGCTCGAGGCCGGGGCCAGAGGTCTCACGGTCGCCAAGCTGGGCGAAGCGGAGGTGATGGCCGGCGCCGGGTTAGTCGACATCCTGATTGCAAACCAGATCGTTGGCGTGCCGAAGCTGCGCCGGTTGTTCGCGCTCGCGGGCCGGACTCGGCTCGCAGTGCTGGTGGACAGCCGCGCGGGCGTCGAGATGCTAGCGCGTGCCGCGAGCGCTGCGGGGGTCGGCCTCGACGTGCTGATCGAGGTGGACACCGGCAAGCGACGCTGTGGGCTGAGCGATCTGGAGGCAATCGCCGAGCTGGCGGCGGCGGTCGAGGAGGCGAGCCACCTGTGGCTGCGCGGGGTCGAGACGCACGAGGGGCACGTACCGGCCGATACGGTGAGCGCGGTGGAGCTGGAGGCGCGGGCGGTGGCGGCCGGCCGCCGTCTGGTCGAGGTCGCCGAGTCGTTGCGCGCCCAGGGACACCAGGTGGAGGAGGTGAGCGTCGGCTCGACGCCTGCCGCCCCCTACACCGCCGCGGTACCTGGGGTCACCGAGATGCGGCCTGGTACCTACGTCTTCAACGACGTCAACCAGATGGCGCTGGGGCAGGCCACCCCGGACGAGTGCGCGCTGAGCGTCTTCGCCACCGTCATCAGCCGGCCCGCAGCGGACCGTGCGGTGCTGGATGCCGGCAGCAAATCGCTGTTCAGCGAGCGGGCGCGCCGGGGCTTCGCGCTGGGTGAGTACGACGGTTTCGGGTATGTCCGGCAGTTCCCGGCGGCGCGGATCGCGAGCCTCAGTGAAGAGCACGCCGTCGTGGAGCTGGGAGGTGCGACCGGCTTCCCCGCCATCGGCGAGCAGGTGGAGATCATCCCGAACCACGTCTGCCCCGCGGTGAACCTGCACGACGAGCTTCACATCGTGGATGGCGATGATGTCATCGAGCTGTGGCCGATCGCCGCGCGCGGCAAAGTCCGCTAGCTCGAGCTACTCCGGCAGCGTCCCGCCCACCACTCGCTTGGCCATGCGGCCCGCGGCCAGCGTGCCACCCTCCTCCACACCGTTGATCAGCGCCAGCGTCGCGACAGGCACGGTCGAGGGGTAGCGCTCGGCAAACCGTTCCAGTGACATCGCACGGTCGAGCCTAACGAGGTCGATCCGCTTCGGCTGCACCGCCAGCGCCTCGCGGTCGTAGAGACGATCGAAGCTGCCGAGCGTGCGGCGGAAGGTCTCCTCGTACGAGCCCATCCGGCTCGCCACGGTGTAGCCGAGGATCTGGTAGACGATGTCGCGGTATTCCAGGAAGACGACCAGCCCGCGCAGGTCGCCGCTCTGTGATTTGGCGCCGAATTCGGCCCAACGTGCCGGGAGACCGTTCACAGGGTTGCTCGACGTGCTTCCCACGCTGATCCCCGACTGTGAGAGGAACTTCTGCGCCGCCTCGCTGGCTGAGCTGCCCTCGGCGAGGCTGAGCTGGATCACGGCATCCTGCTTGGGGCTCAGGCCGGCCACCGCCTGCGCCATGTTCTGCGTCTTCCAGCCGGATGGGAACTCGATTTGGAACTGCAGGTCGGGGTGCAGGAACAGCCCGTCACGGAAGAACCCGTTCCGCGGGTTCTCGCCGAACACGATCCCGTCGATCCGCTGCATGTAACGGTCCCGGGCGACCGTGCCGCCCGGCGAGCCGCCAGCGGCGGCGATCGCACTTGAGATGCGCGCCTCGCGCTCGCCGGGATCCGGGTGCGTTGACAACCAGGCGGGTATCGAACTGCCGCCCGCGGACGCGGTGACTCGACCGAGCATATTGAACACGTCGGCCATCTCGTCCGGCTCGTAATTGCCGCGCATCATGTAGCGGAGGCCGAGGTCGTCGGCCTGGCGCTCGTCGTCGCGCCCGAACTTCAGGAACATCAACCCGAGGCCGAGGCCCAGATAGTCGCTCGCCGCGGCGATCTCGGGCACAAACACCGACCCCAACCCCAGGCCGAGCTGGGCCATCTGCGCCCGGCTCAGCTGCTCGGCCGAATGCCGAGCCGTGACGTGCCCGATCTCATGACCGAGCACCGCCGCCAGCTCCGCCTCGGAGTTGAAGTAGGCGAGGATGCCCCGCGTGACGTAGATGAAACCACCCGGCAGCGCGAAGGCGTTGACGACCGGATCGTCCGCCACCTTGAAACTCCAGGGCAGGTCGGGCCGTTCCGAACGGGCGGCCAGTGCCAGGCCGATCTCGCTGACGTACGACTGGAGGTCCGCGTCGTCGTACAGGCCGATCGACGCGTCCACCTGCTGGGCGCCCTGGCGGCCCAAAGCGATCTCCGAGCCCTCGCTAATCAGGATAAGCTGCCGCTCGCCCGTGGCCGGGTTAACCGGGCAACCGACGAGCCCGGGCGCGAGCAGCGCGACGAGCGTGAGCGGTATCAGTTTGCTTCGCTTCCGGTTGTTCATCTTCGCTACCTCAACGTGGCTGTAAGATCGCTTCCGCTGAACTCGTATAAGCGATCGGCATGGTCATGTCCATGCCGACCACCTCGAGCTCGCCGGCCAACTCGGACGTCGACTGGGCGGCGAGCATCACGCCCTCCCCCGGATCCCAGATGTAGCGCGTGATCGATGGCCCGCTGAGCGTGAAATCCACCTCGCCCGGCGCTCCCTCCGGGGTTCCGCGTGCGTGCGTCGTCGACATCCCCTCCGAGATGATGATGCGGACGGTGCGGCCGTTCCAGGTCGTGTCACGGGCGAAGCGCGCCACACCTTCATAAGAGTTCTCCATGGTCATCGTCGTCTCGGAGGTCGATGCCTGCCGGTGAGGCCAGGATTCGGCCGAGCTCAGTGGGGGCAGGGGCGGCAACAGATTGGAGAACAGGTCAGCCGGGTCCATAGCCTGCTGGACGGAAGCGGGTATCGCGGGCGCCGAGCGGACCGTGATCTTGCCCGCCGGCGAGAGCGTTCCGCTGAAGAGTTCGCCGATCAGCCCCTCGCCGGTGATGCGGCGGCTGCTGAAGTCGCCGCCTTCCCGCACGTCGAGCGCCTCGAGCGTGACGCCGACCTCGCGCCCCTCGGGCACCGTGCGCCCTATCTCGATCACGATCGTCGCGCTGGTCGAATCGAAGCTGTGCTGCTCGCCCATCGGCGTCTCGATGACGAAGTCGCCCTGGGCGACCAGAGCGTAGTTGAGAGGAGCAGGGGTAGGCTGGAACTCGTAGATCGGCCCGGCCGCGCCAGCGCAGCCGACTAGCCAGAGAGTGCTCAGAGTCACCCATCTCGGACGGCGTGTCATTCGACCTCCCGGGCTGAAATGAGGGCCACCTTGAGAGGGCCCGCGCGCCGAAGTAGCTTCCAGGGCGGCCCAGCTAGCCGCACGGCTCCGCCATCTGTGAAACTTCGGTAGGGTGAGCCCGCGTCAATAATAAGTGGGGGACGGGTGTGGGCGGGAGGCTCGGGCAGCCCGGTCGAGGCCCCGGGGATCCAGGATGGAACCAGGCGAGAAGCGGTACAAAGAAGGCATCGCGTACGGGCTCTGGGCTGGCTGGCTGTTCGGCTTCGGGGGCCTGCATCGTCTCTATCTAGGCCAGTACGGAACCGGTTTCGTCTGGCTCTTTACTTGGGGGCTGTTTGGCTTCGGCCAGATCTACGACCTGATCACGATGCGCCGACGCGTCGACGAGGCGAACTTGCTGGCGGACGCCCGGGAGCGACGCGCCCTGGAGGGAGCCCAACCCCAGCGGACGGCCCAGCAGCTGTTGCTCGATGCGGCGATGCGGGAGGGCGGCAAGCTCACGGTCACCCAGGCGGCGCTGGTCACCGGGTACCCGTTCGAGGAGGCCGAGCAGCTTCTACGCGACATGGTGGCCAGCGGCTACGTCGACGTCGGTAACGAGCCGGAAAGCGGCGTCATCGTCTACTACTTCCCCGAGCTGCAGGCGCGGCGACGCCTCAGGGAGCTCGAGGGTCTGTAGAAAAAGGCCGCGGCGCGCGGCGCCCCGGCCTCTCTCCAAACGATCCGATTCTTCCACGACAGACTACTGTCGCCGCCCCAGGATGGCGGTGAGCTCGAACATCTCACCGTCGCGCCGCACCTTAATGGCCACCGTGTCGCCGGGCGCATGTGCCCTTAGCGCGTAGGTGTAGTCGTAGATGTTCAGAACCTCCTTGCCACCGAACTCGACGACCACATCCTGAGCCTGGAGCCCGGCCCGCTCGGCGGGGCTGCCGGCGCGTACACCGGACAGCCGCAGGCCGCCGCCTTCCACTTCGCCGAAATCGGGGATCGTGCCCAGATAGGGCCCGTAGCCACCACCGCCGCGCGGCTGGGGCCGCTGCTGCTCCACCAGCTGGAGCGCGACCGTGCGGTTCCCCAGGTCGCGGATGAGCGCGATGGCGAGTTCGCCGACCTGCGCCATCCCTTCGGCGTTGATCAGCTGCCAGTCGTCCTCGGGCCGGTGGTACTCCGAGTGCGTTCCGGTGAACAGGTGCAGCACCGGGATCTTGCGGGCGTAGAACGACGTCTGGTCGCTCGGCCCGTAGCCGTCGCCTACGAGGCTGAGCGTCAGCGGACTGGCAGCGTCGAGTGAATCGAGCAGGGCCGAGAACTCTTCGGCCGTTTCGCTGCCGAACACCTGCAGCTTCCCATCACGTAGCCTGCCGACCATGTCGAAGTTGATCATCGCGGCCACGCTCTCGAGCCGGAACGGCGGATGGCTGACAAAGTGTTCCGAGCCCAAGAGCCCCATCTCCTCGGCCGCGAAGGCGACGAACGCCAGGCTGCGTGCCGGCCGCCGCTCGGGGTGCTTGGCGAAGTACTCGGCCAGCCCGAGCAGCAGCGAGGTGCCGGAGGCGTTGTCGTCGGCGCCGTTGTGTACGGCCTCGAGGTCGGGCGCCATAGAGCCGGGGCCGCCCATGCCCAGGTGGTCGTAGTGCGCGCCGATCACGATCAGCTCATCCGCCAGCCGCGCGTCGCGGCCGGGCAGGCGAGCCGCCACGTTGGCAGTCGTGGCGCGCTTCGGCTGCACGTTCGCGTCGAGCCTGATCTGCAGATCCTCGTCGTCCAGCCAGTCGAGGATTTCCTCGTCCTCGATCACCTGGATCGCCGGGATCCCCACAGCGTGCGGAGGGTCGCCGGCCTGCGGGACCGCGATGCGTGGCACGGTGATCAGCACGGCGTCCGCGCCCTGGTCGCGTGCCGCCGTCGCCTTGCGTCGCGGGGTCGGGTCGAAGCCGCTCCCGTGCGGATCGAAGTCCTCCGGCGTCCCACCCCGCAGGACGACGACCTCGGTCCACTCCGGGCCCGGCCTTACTTCGGCGTAGCTCTCTTCGTCGAGCCCGTAGCCGGCTTGCACGGCGGCCGCGCTAAGCGAGCCGGCGCCGGAGAAGTTGAACGGCAGCCATTCCTCGTACAGCTCGAGCACCCGCTCGCCGCGGCCTGTGGTCAGCACCAGCCGGCTCTCCGGGTCGATGATGAGGGTGGTGGTGACCTGGAACGGCAACTCGTAGTCGGTTGGGGTGAGCGGTTCCAGCCCGAAGCTTGCGAAGGCCCGGCCGATATAGGCTGCGGCGCTGTCCGCGCCGGGCTCGCCCGCTTCACGGCCGCCAAGGGCGTCGTCCGCCAGATAGCGGACATGTGCCAGCAGTCGGTCGGGATCGAGGGACTGGGCGGGCGCGACGTCGGGTGACGCGAACCCAGAGGTCGTGGCCAGCAGCGACAGAACCGCGGCTCGGCGACGGAGAGTTCGCATCCGGTTGCGCGAAGGATGCGCGAGGGTTTCGATTGTGCTTGTCATGGTAGCCACGAAGTTAGACAGGGAGACCCGGGAATTCAACGGAGCTCAGGTGGAACCGGTCGCGGCCGAGCTGTACGCGAAGAAGATCGGTAGCGGGCCGCCGGTCGTGCTGCTGCACGGCGGCCCCGGTGCCCAGCACGACTATCTGCTGCCCAGCTTCGGGCAGCTCGCCGACGAGTTCAGCCTCTACCTGTACGATCAGCGCGGCGGTGGCCGCTCGCGCGTGCCGCGGCCTCACGCGATCGGCTGGCGCGACCACGTCGCCGATCTGGAGCGCCTGCGGCGCGGCTGGGGGCTCGAGCGCCTGACCCTGCTCGGCTACTCCTGGGGCGGCCTGCTCGCCTTGCTCTACGGGGCCGGGCGGCCCGACGCAGTGCGCGCGCTGGCGCTTGTGGCGCCGGCGGCGGGCTGGGGCGACTATCACCGCCGCTTCAGGGAGGAGTTCC
>CAYFXF010000062.1:0-8838 GCA_964347085.1 uncultured Gemmatimonadota bacterium
CCAGAACATCAGGCCCGGGTTGATCGCGAAGAGGCCACCGCCTCCGCCTGCCTCCTCCGCGAGCAGCGGGCCCGCCGTCGCCAGACAGGCGGCGACAACCCCCGCCGCGACCGTGGGCCCGCGGGCCAGCGTGCCCGTGCGTCCCGGCAACTCGAAACGTCCTAACATCGAGAGATCCTTCATCCCGCAACTAACCCTTGAGCAGCGCGATCACTAGCGCGAACAGCGCCACCCCTTCGATCAGCGCCGCCGTGATGATCATCGCTGTCTGAATGCTCCCCGCGGCCTCTGGCTGCCGGGCGATGCCCTCCGCCGCCGAGTGCCCGATGCGTCCGATGCCGATGCCGGCGCCGATCACGGCGAGGCCCGCCCCGATCGTCGCACCAAGGGTCCCGTACAGGCTCTTCGCCGCCTCGGACTCTATCCCGGGTGTCACGGCCTGAATGGCGCTCAAGATTCCGTCGATCATCTGTCCCTCCCTGAAGGACCTGTTTACCTGCAGGTGGCAAAACGGTGAAGTCTTAGTGCGGGTGCCTCACCAACCCGATGAACACAGACGTCAGCATAGCGAAGATGTAGGCCTGCAGCAGTGCTATAAAGATCTCCATCAGCATGATGGCCACGGCCATGAAGACGGGCGCGGGCCAGATCAAATACTTGATCGAGCCTCCGCCGGCGCCCGCCATGAAGATCAGCCCGACCAGCGACAATATGACCAGGTGACCCGCGGTCATGTTGGCGAAGAGACGGATCGCCAGCGCAAAGATCCTCGCCAGCTTGGCGATGAGCTCGACCGGGGTCATCACCGCCGCCATGATGATGCTCCAGAACCAGTTGAGCCCTTTCGGCACGTAGACGATCGTCCCGAGGTACGCCTTCGGTCCGATGCTCAGCAGCCCCCCAACCTCGATCACGATCAGCGACAGGACCGCCAGCGCCGCGGTCACCATGATATTCCCTGTCGCCGTCGAGCCGAAGGGGACGAGCCCCAGCACGTTCATGAAGAGGATGAAGAAGAACAGCGTCAGGACGAAGGGGACGTAACGCTCGCCGCCTTCCCCGATGTTGCGCAGCGCCACCTCATCGCGCAGGTAGATCACGAACGCCTCGATGACGTTCGCCACACCTTTAGGCGCCCGCTCCGCGCCTCTGCCGTGCGTACGCCGTGCCGTCCAGATCATGGTGAGCGCGCAGAGCGTCGCCGCGATTGCCAGCCAGACCACGTGCTTGGTCGGAGAAAGATCGACCGTCAACGAGCCGATCTGCAGAGGCGGAAACTGCGGCAGCTCGTAATCGAGGCCGAGGCCTGGCACGATGAAGTGGTGCGCGTCCGACACCTCCTCCATCATATGGGCGTTCCACACCGCACCCAGGTCCTGCTCGCCTTCCGCGCCGTGCGCCGCTTGAGCGAACAGCCCCCACAGCCGACCTGCCACACCGATCATCGAGTTCCCAGACGATAGCGGAAGAAGACGGGTTCGAGGATGAGGAGGGCGAACAGCGCGATCACCGTCGCGATCAGTGTCGGCTCAGCGGGTAGCCGCCATACCCCGCCCAGCGTCAGCCAGGCGAGCCCTCCCAACGCGATCAAGCGCAGCAGGGTACCCGCAGTCCAGCCCGCCAACATCAACTTCTGGCGGCGCGCCGCGACGGCGACAAGGATCGCGAACGCCACGATCTGGACGAACCAGGCGGCGGCGAGCCCCACCCAAATCCCGACACGGGCCGGAGGCTCAGCCACAAACCGGGTCACCAAGGCGGAAAGCCCGACGAGGACTGCGGACGTCACCGCGTAGATGGCCCACCTGTTCATCGCCGATCCGGATCCCTTCCAGCCGGCCTCGATCTCCCCTCGTCTCCCTGGTCATCGGGACGGTCGCTTTCCTGAATCTCGACGGCGCGGCGGTACAGATGATAGAAGGCAACTGCGCCACCGATGAACACGCCAAGCAGCGTGAAGAGAGGCGTCGTCCCGAGTTTGCGGTCGATCACGTTGCCGAGGAGGGTAAACGCCGCCGTCGTCAGGGCGAAGGTCATACCCAGGCTGAGGTAGGCCCCGACGCGAGTCCGATCGTACTGTGGCTGCCTCATCTCACGCGAGCCTGTGCGACCCCGGCAAATTCGGCGCGGAAGATATCCGACTGCGAAAACCCACGCAAGCCGCCCTTGACGCTGCATTTGCGTCCCATCTACCTTCTTCTCCGTGAACGTTGGCAGACCCCGAACCCTCAACCTGCGGCGGCAGCGACGAGCCCTCGGCCAGGACGGCCGACGCCGCTGCGTCACCCCCCGATCGACACCCAGCCTGTGAGCCCCCTCACGCTGCGCGACGCCGGAGTCCGCTCGCCGGCGGAGAACCCGTCGTGACCGCCGACGAGGCGACCGCACGGTCAGCCGATTCGGGCACGGCCGTCGACGACGTCATCCTGCTGGAGCGACTGGCCGCCGCGCGCAGGCGCGTGGAGTTGGAGGTCGGCAAGCAGGTCATCGGGCAACGCGAGATTATCGAGAGCCTGCTGATCGCGATCCTCGCGGGCGGCCACGCCCTGCTGGTGGGCGTGCCCGGCCTGGCCAAGACTCTGCTGATCTCCAGCCTGGCGAAGTCACTTCACCTCAAGTTCAGCCGCATCCAGTTCACGCCCGATCTGATGCCCTCCGACATCACCGGCACCGAGATCATCGAGGAGAACGTGACCACCGGCCGGCGCAGCTTCCGCTTCATGCAGGGGCCGATCTTCGCCAACGTCGTGCTGGCCGATGAGATTAACCGGACGCCGCCCAAGACACAGGCGGCTCTGCTGCAGGCGATGCAAGAGATGGAGGTCACGGCGGGCGGTGAGACTCACCGACTGGAACGACCCTTCTTCGTGCTGGCCACTCAGAACCCGATCGAGCAGGAGGGAACCTACCCACTTCCCGAGGCGCAGCTCGACCGCTTCATGATGGAGGCTCGCATCGGCTACCCCTCCCAGACCGAAGAGGAAGAGGTGGCGAGCCGCACAACGACCGACCAGACCTTGGAGGTCGAGCCCGTGATGTCGGCGGCGGAGATCCTCGAGTTCCAGGGCCTGGTGCGACGGGTCCCGGTTCCGCCCAGCTTGATCGGGTGCGCGGTTCGACTGTGTCGCTCGAGCCGCCCCGAGGTGGAGGAAGCGCCCGACTTCGTGCGTCGCTGGGTGAGCTGGGGGGTCGGTCCGCGCGCGACCCAGCACCTGGTTCTCGCCGCCAAAGCGCGTGCCGCGTTGGACGGCCGTGCCATGCCCGACTACGAGGACATCCGCGCGGTGGCGCTCCCGGCTCTGCGCCATCGCCTCGTGACCAACTTCGAGGCCGAGGCCGACGGCCGGACGGCCGAGGACATCCTTCGCCAGTTGTTGGACCGCAGCCAAGCTGAATGGACCTGAGTGATGCCGACCCAGTCAACCACGGACGACCCTCCGAGTAGCCGCTCGGAGACCGGCTCACCGCGCCGGTCCAAGCGGAGGTCGTGACCGTGATCGGCCTTATCGTCCTCTTCCTGCTGGCAATATCTCTGGTGACGGCGGCCTCCGCCGTCGAAGTAGCGTTCTTCGCCTTAGCGGCGGCGCGCGTGCAGGAGCTCGTGTCCGCAGCGGGCCGGCGTGCCCGGCAGCTGGCCAGCCTGCGTGCGCGACCGGCCAGCCTGCTGGCCACGGTTTGGGGTCTGCGCATCGGCGGAATCGCCCTGGCGGTGCTCGCCGTCTGGGAGATTACCGCGTCTTTGGCCGCCGACCCGGTCGCGCGGCCGCTGGCGGTGGCGCTGGCGATCCTCGCCGTCGTGCTGGCTGAGTTCGTGGGCAAGACCCTGGGCCAACGGGGCACGGAGCGCTTCTGCCTGCAGATCACGCCTCCGCTCTGGTACCTGTCTCGGCCCCTGCTCGTCGTGACCTGGCCGGCCGAGCAGCTCGCACGCATCCTGGCGCCGAAGTTCCAGGAGATCATGCCCGGCATCTCGGACCGGGAGATCCGAGACATCGTGAGTCCCGGGAACGGCGAGCCAGTGATCGAGGAGCACGAGCGGCTGCTCATTCAGCGGGCGTTTCTGCTCGACCAGACGACCGCCTACGACATCATGACGCCGCGCGTGGACATGCTCGCCTGGCCTGAGACGAAGACGTTGGCCGAGATCGCCCCGGAGTTACGCACGGTCCGCTACAGCCGGATACCTCTCTACAGCGAGAGCATCGACAGTATCACCGGCATCCTCTACACGCGTGACGCCTATCAGGCGCTGATCTCCGATCTGGGTGACGTGGAGCTCAAAGCCTTGGCGCGTGAACCCTTATTTGTACCGGGCTCGGTCACGCTGGACCGGCTGTTGCTCGACTTCCAGACGCGACGCATCCACATGGGCATCGTGATCGACGAGTACGGCGGCGTGGACGGCCTGGTTGCGCTGGAGGATATCCTCGAGGAGCTGGTCGGTGAGATCGTCGATGAGAGCGACGTCGCGCGGGAGCCGATCGTTCGCCTCTCCCGCAGCGAGATCTTGGTGGACGGCAGCACCGACCTGCGGGAGATCAACCATATCTTCAACACCAGCTTTCCGCTGCTGGAGCACCGTAGTCTGAACGGCTACCTGCTCGACGTCCTGGGGCGTGTCCCCGAGCCCGGCGAGAAGATCACCGCCGAAGGCCTGCTGATCGAGGTGACCGCGGCCAGCGATACCCAGGTCCTGCGGGCGCGGCTGACTCGGCCGAAGCCGCGCGCCGGCGGCGAAGCTGCGGAGTCGAGGAGTGCCGCGGCACCTCTGGAAGGCGCCGAGCGGCCAGGGCCGAGCCCGGCGCCGGGTGCGGGGGAAAGCGGCTGACGGCAGGCCGCCGTTCGGCTCGGACTCTACAGCCCGAGCATGCGAGTCGTGTACCAGCCGACCATCCCCTCACCCCAAACAAGGACAATGGCCGCGCCGAGGGCGAGGAAGACGCCGAAGGGAACGAGTCTACCCGTCTTGAGCCCGATGGGCCCAAAGATCACCGCGCCGATCGCCGAGCCCACGAAGACGGTGAGGAAGGCGTAGAGCGGGCCGAGGAAGGCGCCGACCATCGCCATCATCTTTATATCGCCACCACCCAGCGCCGGCTTCTTGAAGGCCCATTCACCCACCACCGCCACGGCGTACATCACCGCGAAGGAGGCGACAGCGCCGACCGTTGACCAAACCGGCGTCGGATCACCCGGTGCAAAGGAGAAAGCAAACCCCGCCGCGAGCCCGCCCAGGCTGAACTCGTCAGGAATGATGTACTCGCGCGCGTCGGTCACCGCGATCCCGAGGAGCAGCGTCAGGAAGGTCGCGCCCGAAATCGCTTTCCACACGCCGTCGAAGTAGAGAAACGCACCCAACCAGATCGCGCCGGTCGCCAACTCGACGAGCGGATACTGGATCGATAGCCGCGTCCCACACGTGCGACACCGCCCGCGCAGGGCGAGGAAGCTCAGCACCGGCACGTTCTCGAACCAGCGCAGCTGACGTCCGCAGGTCGAACAGCTCGAGCGGGGGCGCACGATCGAGCGGCCCGCCGGCAACCTCAGGATGCAGACGTTAAGAAAGGAGCCGAGTGCCAGCCCGGCGAGCGCGATATAGAAGAGTAGCAGCCCTTCAGGCATGCGGGGGCCTCGGACGCGGTCGGCGCCGACGGTCAGAAACCCGCGGCCCGGGATCGACCCTAGTCGGGCGGGGGCCTCGGAGCTTCGGCCAGCAGCCGATCCAGCAGAAGGGCGCCGGCGATGGCGACGTTGAGCGAGTCGAGCCCCCTGGCCAGCCCGATCGCAACCGTGCGATCACATCCACTCCGCACCTCCTCCGAAAGACCGAACGGCTCGTTTCCCAGCACGAGGGCAAACCGACGCGTCGCCTGACCCGGCCGGGGCACCGGCTCACCGGCGGCATCGGCGCACAAGATGAGAAAGTCGTGCCGCCGTAGCCAGGCCCGCACTTCCGGCCAGGGCTCCTGGGAGACCGCCAGGTGGAACAGCGCGCCGGCCGAGGCCCGCGCCGCCTTCGGGTTCCAGGGATCCACCGTGCCCGGCAAGGCCACCGCCCAGGCCACGCCCAGCGCATACGCGGTGCGCAGCAGCGTGCCGAGGTTGCCGGGGTCGGTGAGCCGATCGAAGACGAGCAGCGCCGGTTCGCCGACGATCTGCAAGTCCGCCAGCCGCCGGACCGGCTTGCGCGCCACCGCCAGTACCCCCTGCGGCGTCTCCGTATCCGCCAGCCGCGCCAGCTCGGCATCGGAGCACTCCGCTCGCCGCCAACCGCGCACCTTCAGGCGGTCCAGCAGCTCCCGGCCTCGGGCTGTCGCCGCCAGCGCCGGCGCCGTCACCAGCAACTCGACCGCCAGGTCACTGGCCAGTAGCTCCTCCACGAGTCGCACCCCCTCGACCAAGAAAGCGGAGTCCTCCTCGCGCCGCTTGCGCGACCTGAGCCTGCGGATCAGCTTCGCCTCGAGGCGCGTGATCATCGCACGCCTGGCTGCGGATCGGGAAGAGAGTAGCGATGCGAGCACGGCACGTGGCCCTGACCATCGCCGGCAGCGACAGCGGCGGCGGCGCGGGCATACAGGCCGACCTGAAGACCTTTCACGCCTTCGGCGTCTTCGGCACGTCCGCCATCACGGCGATCACGGCACAGAACACCGTGGGGGTGCGGGCGATCCAGAAGATCGATCCCGGGGTCGTGGCCGAGCAGATCCGTGCTGTCGCCAGCGACCTCGCGCCGCAAGCGGCGAAGACCGGCATGCTGGCCGACGCTCCGATCATCGAGGCCGTCGCCGCCGCCCTGCGGGAGACCACGATCCCCCACCTCGTTGTCGACCCCGTGATGGTGGCAAAGAGCGGCGACCGACTGCTCGAAGAGGCGGCGCTGAGCGCCCTGGTTGCTGAGCTCCTGCCCCTGGCCGAGATCCTCACCCCGAACGTTCCGGAGGCGGCCCTGTTGGCCGGGCGAGCGATCGAGACCGTCGAGGACATGAAGGCCGCCGCCGCCGCCCTCGTCGATCAGGGGATCGAGGCCGTCCTCGTCAAGGGCGGGCATCTGTCCGGCGACGCGCTGGTGGACGTCTTCTTCGATGGGCAGGAGTGGCACGTTTGGCACGAGACGCGTCTCGACACCCGCCATACGCATGGCACCGGCTGCACCCTCTCGGCCGCGGTCTGCGCTGGCCTCGCCTTGGGCCGACCACGGCCCGAGGCGGTGCTCGACGCGCGGCTCTTCACGCGCCGCGCGATCGAGACGGCGCCCGGGCTGGGGTCCGGCCACGGCCCGCTCAACCACTGGGCATAGCGTAGCGTTCGAAGCCCTGCCCTTCACCACCAATAGTGCTGGGCGCGAATCTCCCGGCGATCCAGTCGCCGGCCTTCCCGCTTGGCATCGACCAGCGGCGGCCGCTCAAAAAACTTCACCAGCACGAGCCCCGCGACAAAGCCGCCGACGTGAGCCCAGACGGCCACCCCGCTGCTGTAGCCCCCGCCCAGCTGGCCGAGGCCCAGGAGCAGCTGGATCACGATCCAGTAGCCCAGCACCACGTAGGCACGCATGCTGAAGAACCAGAACGGCGGGAAGAAGACGTGCACCCGGACCTGCGGATAAAGAACGAGGTAGGCGCCAAGCACCCCGCTGATCGCACCGGACGCGCCCACCGTCGGGACGCCCGAGCTCGCGGCCAGCGCGATGTGCGCGCCGCCCGCCGCCAAGCCGGCCAGGAGGTAGAAGATTAGGAAACGGAAGTGGCCCATCGAGTCCTCGATGTTGTTCCCAAACACCCACATGAACAGCATGTTGCTGCCCAAATGGACCCAACTGCCATGCATGAACATCGAGGTGAACAGGGTCTCCCACGTCAGACCGCCGAACTCGCACACCCGCGGGCCCGCCAGCGGACGGTTGGTGAGCTCCACTGGGATGATCCCGAATTCGCAGACTGATGCCAAGAGGTTCGTGCCCATTCCCTGCACGACAACCCAGGCGACGAGGTTGGCGATGATGAGTCCGACAGTGAGGATCGGGACCAGCTCGGTCGGGTTCTCGTCCCGGTAGGGCAGCATGGCGCGGCCAAGCTAGAGGTCCGCGCCTGGACCGTCAACCGGCGCCCAAGGCGCCGGCGGGCCTGCCGCTTTGGCATAACCGGGCCGTGCCGCGCCAGATTGTCGGTGTTTCAGCGCGATTTCGGCGGCGCGACCTGGCATAGGGGTTGCACCCACCCCACCTGGAACTGCAACGTTAGCGCGCTTGCTGGCGCCTCTAGCCCTCGGGCCGGCGCGTCGGGCGCTTATGTGTTCATGGCGAGAATCGAGAGCGATCATGGCAAAATCTAGCGGCAAGGTCATCGGCATCGACCTGGGCACGACCAACTCCGTAGTGGCCGTCATGGAGGGTGGTGACCCGGTCGTGATTCCCAACCAGGAAGGGTCACGCACGACGCCGTCGGTCGTGGCCTTCACCAAGGACGGCGAGCGGTTGGTGGGTCAGGTCGCCAAGCGGCAAGCGATCACCAACCCTCAGCGCACCGTCTACTCGATCAAGCGGTTCATGGGCTGCACCTGTGACGAGCTTCAGGTTGAGATCGGCCGTTACCCGTTCGAAGTCATCTGTGACCAGCACAATCGTCCCTTCGCTCAGATCGGCGACAAGCGCTACTCGCCGCCCGAGATCTCGGCGATGGTGTTGCAGAAGCTGAAGCAGACGGCGGAGGACTACCTGGGGCAGCCGATCACCAAGGCGGTGGTCACGGTGCCGGCGTACTTCAACGACTCCCAGCGTCAGGCGACGAAGGACGCGGGCAAGATCGCCGGTCTCGAGGTGCTGCGGATTCTCAATGAGCCGAC
>CAYFXF010000063.1:0-7958 GCA_964347085.1 uncultured Gemmatimonadota bacterium
CCCGTGACCTCGAGCTTGGGAAGCTCGCGCTCTGCCAACTGAGCTACGCCCGCGTCCGGGCAGACCCGAGTCCGCCCGGGCCCCAAAACTGCCTGACCCGGCCGCCCCAGACAAGGCCGCCGGGCCCGAGGCGCTCTAGAGGTGCCGGGTGGATTCGAACCACCGTAAGAGGCTTTGCAGGCCTCCGCCTAGCCACTCGGCCACGGCACCGTTCGGCGTTGTGCTAACCGCCCAACAGGATCTCGTGACGCCCGAAGTTCTCCTCCCGCGGATCGGCGACCACGACCTCCAGCGTCAGGTTGCCCTCGCGAGCTCCCTGAGGGACGGACACCGTCCCTCGGAAATGGCTCACCTCGCCGGCGTACTCGAGACGCGCCGTCGCGACCACTGCGCCGCCCGACTTGAGCCGCGCCGTGAACTCTTTGCTGTCCGCGTCCCAGAGGCCGCCCGGCGCGATCGGGCAGCCGCACATCATGCGGACCCGGGCCAGAACCCGAAACGCCTCGTCGACCGGTGTCATCGGCTCCGGCTCGAGGATCTCCACGATGAAGCCATGCAGCTCCAACACCACCCCGTCACCCCCGATGTGCTGTCCCGGCACGAGCAGCATCTGCTTGGTCGCCGAATGGGTGGCCTGTGGAAAGCCCATCGGGCCCAGCGCCTCGATGTTGACCACGGTGGGCTTCGTCAGCTGGAGCTCGGCAAGGAAGCCGGCGGTTCCCTCGCCCGTGTAAAGCGCCATGCCGCGGCGACGCGGCGTCGACATGATGAGCTCGGTGTCGCCGGTCCCGCCTTCCTGCATGCCCTCGGCGAGCACACCGCCCGTCGTCGCGTCCGTGATCCGGACCCTGGCACCGCCGACCCCGCTGCCGATCACCTTGGCGTCCCGGGAGATGACGCGAACCATCACCCGCGTGGGGACCGCCTCGGCCTGCGCGTCATCCCGCGCCGAGCATGCCCAGGTGAAGACGCCGGCCGCGGTCAAGATGAGCGCGCCAGCGCGCAAGACGAACTTGGCCATCGAGCCCCTCCCTACTCGTCCAGTCTCACGATCGTTTGCGGCCTGAACGCCAGGACGATCACCAGCGGATCAACGCGCTCCCCCAGGTGAAGCCGGAGCCGAACGCAGTAAGACAGACCAGATCGCCCGGCTTGATCCGCCCCTCCTCGACCGCCTCGTGCAAGGCGATCGGGATGCTCGCCGCCGTGGTGTTCCCGTACTTGTGGATGTTGCTCACCACCCTGTCGTCCGATAGGCCCAGCGCCTTCTGCACCGCCTGCGTGATCCGCTGGTTGGCCTGATGGGGGATCACGATGTCGACGTCCTCGACCGTGAGCCCGTTCGCGTCAAGCGCCTCGTGGATCGCTGCCGGCATCTTCACCACGGCGTGCTTGAAGACCTCGCGCCCGTCCATCTGAGGCCGCGTGAGACCCGTCTCGATCTGCTCCGGGACCAGCCAAGGATCGTAGCGCGAGCCCGGCGCCTCCAGCCACAGCTTCTCGGCGTGCCGCCCGTCCGCATGGATGTGCACCGACAGCACCCCTCGCTCGCCGTCCTCGCTCGGCCCCAGGATCACCGCACCCGCGCCGTCGCCAAATAGCACCGCCGTGTCGCGCCCCGCCGTCGTCTTCTCGAGACCCGTCGAGTGGACCTCCGCACCCACCAACAGCACACGCCGGTACTGGCCGGTCTTGATCCACGCGTTGGCGACTGACAGCCCATAGATGAAGCCGGAGCACTGGTTCCGCACATCGAGACAGGGGACGTCCTCGATCCCCAGCTTGCGCTGTAAGAAGACGCCGCTCCCCGGGAAGTAGACGTCGGGACTCAGCGTGGCCAAGATCACGCAGTCCAGGTCGTTCGGCTCGAGCCCCGCCCGCTCCAACGCCCGCTCCGCCGCCGCCCGCGCCAGGTCGGACGTCCCCTCACCCCTTTCCACCCAGCGTCGCTCAACGATCCCTGACCGCTGGCGGATCCACTCGTCGCTCGTGTCCATCCAATCGGTCAGCTGTTCGTTGGTTATCACACGTTCCGGCACATAAAAACCGGTCGAAATCACCGCTGAACGTAGCATGACTTACTTTGCTCGGAGTGTCGCGGGTCCTGCCGACTCGCGTAACTGGCGACGTTATGATAATCTACCGCACTTCGTTCGCCTTGACGAGCAGGGAGAACCGCTTGCCGAGAAGCAAAGAGGCCACGCGACCGAAGGGTCGAGGCGCTGGGGCGGCCGGCCGGCCCTCGGGCCAGAGGGTGATCCTGGACGCCATCGATCGGGCGCGGGATTGGCTTGCAGAGCGCCATGACTACCACGGATACCTGAGCCGCCGCGACAGCGGCCGGGGAGCGCCGGAGCTCGCCCGCCATCTGCGAGGGGACCTGCTGGCCAAGCAGGCACGGGACGGGAGTTGGGGAGAGGGGGGGCTCCTGGAATCGGCGGAGGCCCTCTGGCAGCTGTTGGAGCTCGGTCAACCGGCCGGCTCAGCGCCGGTGGCCCGAGCGCTCGACTGGCTGTACGGGCGCCGCGATCAGGAGGGTACGTTCAGCTCGGGCTGCACGCCGGCTCGCCACGAGCAGCGGATTTGCGAGCACTGCGTGCAGGGACTCTTCAGCCCGGGACCGGCGGACGAGTCGCAGGAGGCGGCGTTGTCCAACGGCCAGACGGTAACCTCCGACGCAGGGGCGCGCCTGCTCGCCTCGGAGCGCGCCTTGAGGTCGATCCTCTGGGCCGACCCATCCGATCCGCGCGCGGCTGCCTCGGTCATTGGGCTGCGCAGCTTGCCGCTCTACGTCGAGTATGGCGGCACGTTCACGCCGGCCTTGCTGGTCGGTGCCGTGCAGGCGCTGGCGCGAGCCGGCCCGTCCGCGGCCAGCGAGTTGGCCGCCGGGCTCGAGGCGCTGGCGGGTGCCCAGGCAGACGACGGCACTTGGCCCAACGTCGAGTTTTTCTTCGTGTTGGAGACACTGCTCGAGCTGAAGCACCCCCTGGCTGAGCAGATGCTGGCTAGGGCGGTGCCGCGCCTGCTCGAGATTCAGCACAAGTACGGTGCCTGGGGGCGCCGCCACCTGGCGGCGCAGACCTGGATCGCGGTGCAGGTGTTGGAGCAGGTCGCAATGGACGGAGTGATCGCCAGAAGACGACGGATCTCACCCTAGCCTCTTTCGCGAGCTCACGACTCCCTGCGAGCCTAGAGATACGAGCCCAAAGACAATCAGTCTGCCGCGACAACGACCTGCTCGAGCTGACGGAGGAGGGGAGGTGAAAGCGGTTGCGGGAGCAGTGCAGGGTACCGGCGCCCCGGAGTGAGTTAGCGCCTACCACCCGCCCCGGCGCAACAAGACAGCGGGAACGGTTCGAAGCAGGATGTTCAGATCGGCCACGACTGACCGATGGGAGATATAGTCGAGATCGTAAGCCAGCTTGCGTTCGACGTCGGTAACGGAGCGATCGTAATGGTGGTTCACCTGAGCCCAACCCGTGATGCCCGGATACACACGCTGACGCGCCGAGTAACCCTCGACCTCCGATTGTAGCTTCTCAAATATCTCCGGCTGCTCGGGACGTGGCCCAACAATGTTCATCTCACCGCGCAGCACGTTAATAAGGTTGGGAAGCTCATCCACTCGATACTTGCGTAACACGCGACCCACGGGCGTAACCCGGGGATCGTCCGGCCGTGCCCACACCTGTGTCTTGCCTCCGTCGGGAGACTGATACATGGTGCGAAACTTGTACATCTCGAACAGCCGCCCGCCAAAATCCACTTTGCGCCGGCAATTGTTACCGTAACCGCCTCCGTCCCGCCTATCGATACCCACGCGGAGGTTCTTATAGAATACCGGGCCGGGACTGGTGAGCTTAATCAGCAAGCCTATAGCGGCCACAAAGGGAGTGGCGACCAGGAGGGTCACGGAAGCAATGGCCACATTCAGCGCCCGCACGGTCCGATCCGACCTAGCCCAAGCCCCCAGTCTGGGCAGCGCCCGCAGCGATGCCCCGTCCCGGCTAGGGCGGCGATGCACGGAGGGGCCCAGAACCCGATCGCGCTTCTGAGCCGTCCGCAGCACTGGTACCGTGCTGCGGCTGGTCTTTCGGTCAGTTCGCAACTGCAGGTGAACCTCAGCCATCTCCTCAGGTCTTCGTACTTGCTGTGCGCGGACAGGACGAACGACGTCACGTCCCCAGGCACTCGCCCGGGCCCTTTACGCAGGGAGTGGGCGTGACGGTACAGCGCCGGGAGCAAGACTCATGCGCAGGGCCAACGGCGCGCAGTTGCACCTAACTAGCAGCTCAGCTTGGAGTTAGCTTGACGGCCCGGTGTCGCCCGACCGGTACCTCGTGGGTTCGTAGAGACGACTGTTGAAAGGTCGCCACACGACGGCCTCTCGATGGTGCCAATAACGCCTAACGATAGAGGCCGCTGTGATCCATCGCGGCCGGCTGGTCGAGAATTGCCCGGGGTTCTCGCGTGTTAGTGTTTGCGTCCGCCAGCGCCCTTGACGCCTATAGATAGCGCTCTTAGTCTCAGCCCGACCTTCTCGCGCACGCCTGCAACACCCGACCGAGAGGACAATGCTCGGCCATTGGAAAGCGCTCAGCAGCGGTCTAGCCACGCTCGCCGGTCTAACGATCGTGGCGTTCGCTTTCCAGGCGCGACCCGGGGCGGCCCCGGTTCTCATGACGGCGGCCGCGGTTCAGGGCGCGCAATTCTCACTCGACCCCGACACGCTGGTCGGCTGGGATAAGGGTCCCGTTCAGCCGGTCTTCTTCAGTCACCGGCGCCACGCCGGCGAATACGAGATCGACTGCCTCTATTGCCATTCCAACACGGACAAGTCGACCTGGGCGCCGATGCCCACAGTCGACCTCTGTCTCGGCTGCCACCGGGTGGTGAAGGCGGCGAGCACCGAAGTCCAGAAGCTGCGCGGCTATCAACAGCGTGGCGAGCCGATCCCCTGGCAGCGGATCTACAAGGTCGCCGACTTCGTGCAATTCAATCACAGCCGGCACATCCTAGCCCAGGTGGAATGCGAAGAATGCCACGGCAAGGTGGAGGAGCACGACGTGCTCTGGCAGTGGGCGCCGCTCACGATGGGCTGGTGCTTCGAATGTCATTGGGAAGCGCAGGAGGACGAAGATAAGCTGGCGCGAGCGGCGGAGCTCGCCGCCCGGTTCGGCGATGACGGCCGTGAGTCGCACGGCCTCTATCCCACAGCGATCGATTCGGACTACGGGGTACGCACGGGTCCGATCGATTGCGCCGCCTGCCACTACTGAGGTGACCGTGCCGCGTGGCCCTCGATCTGTTGGGATGAGGGGATCTTAGTCCGATGTCCGAGATCAAGCGTCGCGACTTCCTCAAGATCCTCGGGCTGAGCGGTGCCGGGACCAGCCTGCTGGGCTGCTCGCAGGAGCCGGCGCGAACACTCATCCCCTACCTGGTCGAGCCGGAAGAGATCATCCCCGGCATCCCCAACTGGTACGCCAGCGTCTGCCGTGAGTGTCCGGCGGGCTGCGGCCTGCACGTGAAGGTGCGCGAGGGTCGGCCGATCAAGGTCGAGGGCAATCCGGACCATCCGGTGAACGCGGGCCGCCTCTGTGCTCGCGGACAGGCGTCTTTGCAGGGCCTCTACAACCCCGACCGCATCAGCGGGCCGCTGCGCCGCGTCGAGGGTTCGGACGAGTTCGAGCCGATCTCCTGGGAGGAGGCCGAGGCGCTCTTGGGCGACCGGCTCGCCACCCTGATCGGATCGGGCCGCGCCGACCGGGTCTACCTGGTCAGCGACGGCACGGTGAGCTCGCTCGACCAGTTGTTCGACGATTTCATGGACGCGATCGGCTCGCCCAACCGCGTGGTCTACGAGAGCTTCGACGTCGAGCCGCTGCGCGAGGCGAACCGGCTCACCTTCGGGCGCGCCGAGATCCCGCGTTATGACCTCGATCAGGCGGATCTCATTCTGTCGTTCGGCGCCGAGTTCCTGGAGACCTGGATTTCGCCGGTCGGCTACGCCCGGCGCTTCGCCGGGTCGCAAAGCTACCACGACGGTCAGAAGGGCCGTTTCATCCACGTGGGCCCGCGGCTTTCGCTGACCGGTTCTAACGCCGACGAATGGGTACCCGCCAAGCCGGGCAGCGCGATGATGATCGCGCTGGCGCTGACCCGAGTGCTCGTCGCCGAAGGGCACGCCGGCGCGCGCGCGGGTGCGATTCGGCCGCTGGTCGAGCCGTTCACGCCCGAGCGCGTCGCCGAGGCGACCGACGTCGACGCCGAGACGATTGGACGACTGGCTCGCGAGCTCGCTCAGGCGCCCGCCAGCCTGGCGCTGCCACCTGGCTTCACGCTGACCGACCGCCGGGCCACCGCCGCCCACGTGGCCGTGAACCTGCTCAACTACGCCGCCGGCAACCTGGGCCGCACCGTGCGCTTCGGTCCCAACGTCGTGCGCCGCTCGCCGGCGTCCGTCGCGCGGCTGACCGAGGCGCTCGAGGCGATGCGGTCCGGCGCGGTCGAGGTCGTGATGATCCACGCGGTCAACCCCGCTCACACGCTTCCCGCCGCGTTCGGGCTGGCCGAGGCGCTGGGCAACGTGGGGTTGCTGGTGAGCTTCGCCAGCTTCATGGACGAGACGGCCGCAGCCGCCGACCTCATCCTTCCCGACCATACACCGCTCGAGAGCTGGGGCGACCACGTGCCGGAGGTTGGCGCACGCGGCCTCATGCAGCCGACGATCAGCCCGCTGTTCGACACCAAGCATACCGGCGAGCTGCTGATCGCCCTGGCCTCACGCATCGGAGGTACGGTCGCTGGCCGCTTCCAGTGGCCTGACTACCGCTCGTACCTGCGCGAGGCCTGGGCTGAGGTGCAGCGCGAGTTCGCGCCTCGCGACGGTTTCGAGGCCTTCTGGCGCGCCGCGGTCTCGCGCGGCGGCGTCTGGCGGGAGGTCGGCACCCAGAGCGTGACCCTCAACCGCGCGGTGAGCGGGGTCGAGTTCGACGAGGTGACGCTAGACGGCGATGAACGGACTCCGTTCACACTGCTCACTTACCCGTCGCCCACTCTGTACGACGGGCGCGGCGCCAATCGGCCCTGGCTGCAGGAGCTGCCCGATCCCGTCACCAAGGTCGTCTGGAACTCCTGGGTCGAGGTTCACCCGGAGACGGCCGGAGACCTCGGCATCGAAATGGGCGACGTCCTGGCGGTGACCTCGCCGCACGGCGCGCTCGAGCTTCCGGCCTACGTCTATCGCGGGGTTCGCCCCGACACCGTGGCCATCCCGCTCGGCCAGGGGCACACCCACTACGGCCGCTGGGCCCAGGGGCGCGGGGTCAACCCGTCAGCGCTGCTGCCGGCCGCTGCCGATGAGGCCTCCGGCGGCGCGGCCTGGCTCTCGACCCAGGTCGGACTCGCCCGCACTGGGCGGCGCGTCGAGCTCGTACGCACCCAGGGCTCGGACGAGGACCACGGCCGCGAGGTGGCGGAGGTGATCGGCCTGGCGGCGGCGATCGAGAGCGACGCGCACGGCGCAGAGGGGCATAGCTCGGACGGCTTGGTCGAAGCGGCAGAGGACGCCGACCCGAAGAGCCCCTACCGCTGGGGCATGGTGGTCGACCTGTCGAGCTGCATCGGCTGCTCGGCCTGCGTGACCGCTTGCTACGCCGAGAACAACATCCCGGTGGTGGGCGAGGAGCTCTGCGGTCGAGGGCGCGAGATGGCCTGGCTCCGCGTCGAGAGCTACTACGAGCACGCCCGCGAAGAGGCCGGGCACGGTGCCGCCCCCCACGACGAGGCGGCGTCGCAGGACGGGAACGGCGCAGCCGACGGACTCCACGTGGTCCACCTGCCGGTGATGTGCCAGCACTGCGGCAACGCGCCGTGCGAGCCCGTCTGTCCGGTCTACGCCACCTACCACAATCCTGAGGGTCTCAACATCCAGGTCTACAACCGCTGCGTCGGCA
>CAYFXF010000063.1:7968-8716 GCA_964347085.1 uncultured Gemmatimonadota bacterium
TACTGCTCGAACAACTGCCCCTACAAAGTGCGGCGTTTCGAGTGGTTCGATTACCAGTTCCCTTACCCTCTCAACCTGCAGCTCAACCCCGACGTGACGGTGCGGGAAAAGGGCGTGATGGAGAAGTGCACGTTCTGCGTGCAGCGCATCATGGCGGCGCGGAGCGATGCGAACGCCGAGGGCCGCGACGTGGCCGACGGCGATGTGACGCCCGCCTGTGCGCAGACGTGCCCCGCCGAGGCGATCGTCTTCGGGAACCTGCGCGACCCTGACAGCCGCGTCTCACGGCTCGCCCGTGCCGGCCGCGCCTACCACCTGCTGGGCGAGCTGAACACGCGACCCGCGGTCACCTACCTGAAAGAGGTGGCCCGCGGCCCGGAGGGGGCGGGGGCCTAGATGGCGACGGTCGCACCCCCGGCACGCACGCCGTTCGCGCGGGTCAGCCGCGACATCATCGGCGCTCTCTGGCGGCCCGATTGGCGCTACCGCGTGATGATCCTCGTCCTGCTCGCCGTGCTCGGCTGGGCGGGCTTCGCCTGGCTCTGGCAGATCAAGGTCGGGATGGGCACGGCGGGGATCAGCCACCCAGTGATGTGGGGCGTCTACATCACGAACTTCGTCTTCTGGGTCGGGATCGCCCACTCCGGCACGCTGATCTCCGCCATCCTCTACCTGCTCCGCTCCGGCTGGCGCACCACGATCAACCGGGCCGCCGAGGCGATGACGATCTTCGCGGTGATGACGGCGG
>CAYFXF010000064.1:0-8699 GCA_964347085.1 uncultured Gemmatimonadota bacterium
GCCATGAACTCGATCCCGCAGCATGCCGTGTTGAACGGCATCATCCAGAGAGAGCTGCGCCGCGCCCAGTTGATGACGAAATCGAGCTGGGTGATCCACCACGGGAGATGGTGCCGCTTCGATCGTTTCGGTATCACGGCGTGCCGATCGTGCCGGGCCCCGGCGATGGTCATATCTCGCAACATGAAGGATCCTCGGAACCCTCGCAACGGGATGGATAATCGTTCCAGCCGGGGGGATGAGCGGGCCCCCGCTGGGTCGCCTCGTTGACGGAACTCGCCGCCCCCGGTAGCTTTTGAAGTTGGCGTAGCGCTTCCCCCCGCATCGATTCCCCCCAAACAGGACCTCTGGCTACACGTCGGCTCGTCTCCACTCACGAGAGATCGATGCGAGCGCTCCTCTACCTGGTCTTCATGCTCTCCGGCGCCGCCGGGCTCATCTACGAGATTATCTGGTCGCGCTACCTGGCCATCTTCGTGGGACACAGCGCCTACGCTCAGGTGCTGGTGATCGCGATCTTCCTAGGCGGGATGGCCCTGGGCGCGCTCTGGACGGGGTCGCGATCCTCCCGCTGGCGTGATCCGCTCAAAGGCTACGCTGTCGCGGAGCTGGCCGCTGGCCTGATCGGAATCTTCTTTCACGACCTCTACCAGGCGGCGACCGGCGTCGCCTATGCGGCGGTCTTCCCGGTTCTGAGCGGGAGCGTCCTGCTCACGACATTCAAGTGGACGCTGGCGGCGGCGCTGATCCTGCCGCAGTCGATCCTGCTCGGCGCCACCTTCCCACTGATGGCCGCCGGGGTGCTGCGCCGCTGGCCCGAGCTGCCCGGACGCACGCTCGCCTTCCTCTACTTCGCGAACAGTCTCGGCGCCGCTGCCGGCGTCCTCGTTGCCGGCTTCAATCTGGTCGCCATGGCCGGCTTGCCCGGGACGGTGCTGGTCGCCGCGATGATCAACCTGATCGTTGCCTTGGTGGCGGCCGGGATCGCGAAGCGGACGCGGGCGGCTTCGGAGCTTGAGCTCGCCAAGGCACGCAGGCTGGCTTCGGCGCCCGTGGCACTCGGGCGGGGAGCGGCGTTAGCGAACGATGCGCTACTGCGGCTGCTCCTGGCGGTGAGTTTCGGGACCGCTGTCGCCTCCTTCGCCTACGAGATCGGCTGGCTGCGCATGCTTGCCCTCGTATTAGGGAGCGCGACGCACTCATTCGAGCTGATGCTCTCCGCCTTCATCCTGGGGTTGGCGCTGGGCGCGTTCTGGGTGCGACGACGGGCTGATCGCTGGCAGCAGCCGCTCCAGGCCCTCGGGATCGTCCAATGCGTCATGGGGCTCGCGGCGCTGGCCACGCTCTTCCTCTACGGGGCCTCCTTCTGGTGGATGGCGGGGCTGATCCAGACGTTCGAGCAGACCGACGCTGGTTATGCTGGCTTCACCTTGGCTCGCTACGGGATCTGCCTCGTTATCATGCTCCCGGCGAGCTTCTGCGCCGGGATGACGTTACCGCTCATCACGCGGACGCTCTTGATCGCCGGTGCCGGCGAGCGGTCGATCGGGCAGGTGTACGGGGTCAACACCTTCGGGTCGATCGTCGGCGTCGTTCTGGCCGGGCTCGTGCTGCTGCCCTGGATCGGGCTTCGCAACCTGATCTTGGCCGGCGGCGCCCTCGACATGGCGCTCGGTGTCGGGCTCCTGTACCTGCAGGCGCGGCGCCGGCCTGCGCTGGCGCACGGGTCACTGGCGGCGGCGCTCGCGGCCGTTCTGGTTGTTCTACTGGCCGGCGATTTCGATCGGCGGCTGCTGCGGAGCGGGGTCTACCGGCACGGTGTGATCCTGGACGCCGAGGCGACGCAGGAGCTGTTCTACGCCGACGGGCGGACCGCGACCGTATCGGTGTACCGGCGGTTGGATTTGGGGCTAACCGCGATCTCGACGAACGGCAAGCCGGACGGCTCGCTTCCAAGCCATTGGCTGGAGGCTTGCACGGACTCGACGGTGCGACAGCCGCTGACGTCGGACGCGGCCACCCAGGCGCTCGCACCGCTGATCACGCTGTCGCACGCGGCAGAGCCGCAGCGCGCCGCGGTGATCGGACACGGGTCGGGGATGTCGGCGCATTTCCTGCTCGGCGATCCCCGTTTGCAGTCGGTGACCTCGGTGGAGATCGAGCCGGCGATGCTAGATGGCTCACGGGCCTTCTATCCTGCCAACCGTAGGGTCTTCGACGATCCGCGCTCGGAGATCGTGGTCGAAGATGCACGGACGTTTTTCGCGGCCGACGGGCGGGAATACGACGCCATCTTCTCCGAGCCGTCGAACCCTTGGGTGAGCGGGGTGGCGAGCCTATTCACCACGGAGTTCTACGCTCTGATTCGCGACGCACTGTCAGCGGGCGGCGTCTTCGGCCAGTGGCTACACCTTTACGCGATCGATGACGCCCTCGTGCTGAGTGTGTTAGCGGCGATCGATCGCAACTTCGCCTCCTACGAGCTCTTCCTGACTAACAACCGGGACATGCTGATCGTGGCCAGCGGGCAACCGGCGCTGCCGCCGCCGGACTGGTCGGTGATGGCGGGCCCCGCGATCGCGGCGGATCTCTGTCACACTATGCCGATTCAGCCGTGGGCCCTGGAAGCCGCACGTCTGACGGGCGCCGATGCGCTGCGCCCGCTGCTGCGGGCGTCGGCGCAACCGAACTCGGACTTCTATCCGATCCTCGATCTGTTGGCGGAGCGGGCGCGCTACCTCCGGAGCGAGGCTAAGGGGTTCGTTGCCCTGTCCGCCGACTGGGTCGATTTCACGGCCCCCCGGGACGAGCGACGCGGCGAGTCGCGGGCGGAGGCCGCGCCGCCGATGCCCGGCATACCGCGCGTCCGGGCGCTGGCCCTCGCTGCCGCTCTGCGGGATTCATCTGCCGTTCCGGACTCGGCCAACCAGCCCCCGGGGTACGAGGCGGCTCGCTACCGAGTCGCGCACTGGCGGGACGTCTTAACGTCGGACCGGCCGCCGACGGATTGGCGGCAGTGGCTGGCGGACTTTCGGATGGTCGACGGCTACCTGAACGGCGGCCTTGCCGGCGCTGTCGACGAAACGTTCTACGGGCCGGCGTTCGCTTACCTCGAGCGTTTCAACGCGCCCGCTGAGGTCTGGTCCGTGGTCCGCTTGCGCCATGGACTGGCCAGCTGGGAGTTCAAGGCCGCAGCGTCGGCCGCCGAGCGCTTGCTGGCCGCGGCCGCCCACGAGCGCGGCTGGATCGCGCCGGAGGAACTGCTGCAGGGCGGGCTCGCCGCGAAGCTAGTGAGCGGTGATGTGAGCGGTGCGGCACGATTCGAGAAGGCCCTCGCAGACTTCCAGCCACCGCAGTGGGATCTCCGGAGTCGGCTGCTCGCGGCCTACCTCGAGGCGGCAGCCGCACCGGAAGGCGTACACGCGGCGCGGGCCAGCCGCTAGCTGCGGCGCCGCACCCTCCCACCCGGCGTCAGCCAGTCGCACCAAGCCCCCCTCGCTTCAGCCCGGCCGCCGACCGATCCACACACTTCAGGGCGAGTTATATTCAAGCCCTACTACGGGGAGCAGGACCGGCGTTACGATACTGCGAGCTCGCAAGCAATGCGCCGGCGCATTCTGGGATGGATCTCCAGCCCAAGCCCCACAGCCACACGAGAAGGGGTTTGAAAGAGTGGGGTGTCGCGGGCTGAGGGGGAGAGGATGGTCAGATGACGCAAAACCGAGTCGGTCTGCTGGGGCTGGGAGCCTACGTGCCCGAACGGATCATGACCAACGACGAGTGGACCGAGTACGTCGACACGTCCGATGAATGGATCACGACCCGGACTGGCATCAAACGACGCCGCGTGGCCGCGGACCACGAGAACACGGCCGACCTGGCGGTCGCGGCCGCCGAGCGCGCACTGGCCGACGCGGAGATCAACCCGGGCGACATTGACGAGATCATCGTTGCAAGCGACACCCCGGAAGTCTACACGCCCGACACCGCCTCGTTTATTCAGCAACGTCTGGGCGCGGGAGAGATTCCCGCCTACGATCTCGCAGGGAGCGGCTGCGCCGGATTCGTCCTGGCGCTCGACATCGCGCGGTCGCGAATTCGGGATGGTGACAGCCGCGTCCTGGTGATCGGCGTCGAGCTCCTGACCCGGCTGATGAGCTGGCGGGACCGCAACACCTGCGTGCTATTCGGCGATGCCGCTGGAGCCGCCGTCGTCGGCGCGGGCACCGAGGCCGCCGAGATCCTTGCCGCGACGGCGGGCACAGACGGCAGTCGCGGCCACATTCTCATCGCCGAAGTCGGCGGCACACGGTCACCTTTCAACATGGAGCGGGCGCGACTGGGCCTGCACCAGTGGATCGTGATGAAGGGGCGCGAGGTCTTCAAAGAAGCGACGAGTCGAATGTGTGCGGCGGCGAACGAGGTGCTGGCGCAGGCGGGAATCGACATCGGAGACGTCGCTCTCGTTGTTCCTCACCAGGCCAACTTGCGGATCATCCAGGCGACCGGCAAAGCGCTGGGCGTTCCAGCGGAGAAAGTCTTTGTGAACGTCCAGGAGTACGGGAATACAGGTTCGGCCTCCGTCCCGCTGGCGCTTTGGGAGGCTCGCCAGCAGGGCCGGATCGGCGGCGGCGACCTGGTGCTGCTGACGTCCTTCGGCGCCGGCTTCCACTGGGCGGCGATGTTGTTGCGGTTTTAGCTCTGGCGCTTAATAGAGCCCCTTGTGCGGGTTGAGCCTGACCCGCCATCTGCAGCAGGCGCGAGATATGTCGATCGCAGAGTTGATCAGAGCTTGGGACGGCGAGTGTGTGGTGACGCGCTACGACCGTTTGACAGCGGCCTGGACGTTCATAGCGGTTCACTCGACTCGGCTCGGCCACGCGACGGGCGGCACGCGGATGAAGCGCTACGGCGCGCCGGAGCAGGGGCTTCACGACGCGCAGCGGCTGGCTGAGGGGATGACGTACAAATTTGCGGCGATCGACTTCCCGCTGGGCGGCGGCAAGGCGGTGATCGCGCTGTCGCGACCGTTGCAGGACGCGGGGCGAGACGGTCTGCTCGAACGTCACGGCGAGCTGGTCGAGAGGCTGGGCGGGAGCTTCTTCACCGGCCCCGACCTCGGGGTCGGGCCCGAGCAGGTGGAGGTGATTCGACGGAAGACGCGCTACACGCTGGGCCACTCGGCGGGCGATCCGGGCCCCTACACGTCGCTGGGCGTGCTGTCGGGCTGTCGGGCGGTGGCGGCGGAAACTTTCGGCGGGCGCGATCTCTCGGGCCGGAGCGTGCTGATCCAGGGAATCGGCGACGTCGGCGTGCCGCTGTCGCGCCGCCTGGCCGAGGCGGGTGCGAAGCTCAAGCTGGCGGACGTCGATGCGTCGCGGGCTGAGGCGGTGGCGACCGAGCTCGGTGCCGAAGTGGTATCGGCGGACGACGTGTACAGCGAGCCGTGCGACATCTTCGCGCCCTGTGCCGTGGGGGCGGTGCTCAACGCGGAGACGGTCCCGCAGCTCCGATGCAAAGCGGTCTGCGGTTCAGCGAACGCGCAGCTGGGTGAGGCGGCGGACGCGGGTCGCTTGCAGGCGCGCGGGGTCCTCTACGCGCCGGACTTCATCGCGAACGCCGGGGGCGCGATCGCGCTCCCGGGTATGGAAGTACTCGGGATGAGCGAGAGCGAAGTGACGGCGCGTGTCGAGTCGATCGAGCGCACCCTGACAGAGATCTTTCAGGAGGCCCGCCAAGAGGGCGAGTCGCCGCTCGAGGCGGCGCGGCGGCGCGCGGAGCGCGTGCTGGCGCGGGGACCGGCTCGGCGCTAGCCGAGCTTCACTCACCGCCCCGTCGTGCGGTCGCGACTCAGCCTCAATCGGCGACCGCACCGACGCAACTCGAGCCGGCGCCCGCGGTGCAGCCGAAACAGTGGCGGCCCGTCACGATCTCGCGCCTCTCAAGCCGTTCGAGGTCCCAATCGCGGATGTGACGGGGTAGCCCGTGGTTGATCGGCAGCTCCAGCATCTGGTTGAAGTCACAATCGTAGAGCGTCCCGTCCCAACCGATCGAGAGCGTGTTGCGGCACATCACGCCCCGGGCCGCCGCCGGGTTGAAGGCGTCGAGAAGCCGCTGCAAATAAGACTCCAGGTTGCCACTCGCCGTGAGGAACTCGAGGAAGCGGCTGATCGGCATGTTGGTGATCGTATAGAGCCGGTCGAACGTGACGCCGTGCTCGCGCGCGAGTGCCTCCTTCCACTCCCGCTCGAGCGAGATCTGGCAGCCGGGCAGGAAGGCGCCGGCCGGGTTGGTCACCAGGCAGAGCTGACGGTTGGGGTCGCCCCGTCCGTAGCCGACGTCGTTCAACCTGCGGAGCGCCTCGATCGATTCCGCGAAGACGCCCCGCCCACGCTGGCGGTCCGTGTTGAGCGACCGGTAATGCGGCAGGCTGGCGATCACCTCGACCTGGTGCCGGGCGAAGAACGCGGGCAAGTCGCGGTAGGGCCCGCTGAGCAGGATGGTGAGGTTGCAGCGGTCGATGACGTGCGTGCCGAGCGCGCGCGCCGCGCCGACGAACCAGCGGAAGTGCGGGTTCAGCTCCGGCGCGCCGCCCGTGATGTCGACGGTCGGTATCCTCGTCTCGGCCAGGATCTCCAGGCAACGCTCGAAGGTCTCCCGGCCCATCACGGCGTCCGTGCGGTCCGGGCCAGCGTCGACGTGGCAGTGCCGGCAGGTCATGTTGCAGAGCCGGCCCAGGTTGATCTGGAGGGTCTCGACCCCAGTCGCGCAGAGCGGCCGCAGCCGGGCGTCGGCCAGGCACGACTCGAACTCGCGCCCCAGCGGCACGGCAGCGAGCGTGCGGCGCTGTGCGCGCGCGTCGGCCAGCGGCGCGCGGCGCGCGCGGAGCGAGGTCACCGGCCGCTCAGCCATTCACATCCCCAGCTCGTCCGCCACGTTCCGCATCTGTAACCCGTGCACGAGAGACGCCCCGCCACGAATCGCCGCGGCGATGTGCACCGCCTCGGTCATCTGGTCCAGGTCGGCCCCCTTCTCCAGCGAGTCGCGGGTGAACGCGTCGATGCAGTAGGGGCACTGAATCGCATGCGCAACCGCGAGCGCCATCAAGCTCTTCTCCCTGGCGGTTAACGCGCCGTCCTCGAAAACGGTTCCATACCACTGGAAGAACCGGCGCCCCAGCTCCGGCGCGTAGTCCGACACCTCTCGGAAACGCGGGAGGTCGTCCGGGCGGTAATAACCCTTCATCTGCAGATCCTTGGTTGGGGAATGGGTTCAGGTCTCGCCGCCTATCATGCTGGCCTGCTGGCAGTGGCGCTAGGTGTTCGCTGCCGGGCCCCAAGGGCTGCGGGTAGAGGCCCATCTGGGTGATCACGTCCCGAAAGCCGAGGTCGTTCTGGAAGAAGTTGTTGAGCTCGAGGAGAGTGTAGGAGAGGCCCGAGTCCTTGATCGCCTTGACCACCGGGATCTTCGAGCGGAAGTGCGGGACATGCGCGGCCTCCATCAACCGGTGGACCGTCATGTAGACGAGTTGCGGGACGCGCGCCGCCTTGGCCGCCTGGACGGCCGCACGCCCGAGCATGGTCTCCTCCGGGCTGAGCGGCGTAATCAGGAAGACGCTCTCGACGCCCTGAAAGGCGGGCGGCAAGGTGCGTGGCTCGGCCAGATCACCGACGACGCCCTCGACGCCGGTCGGCAGCCGCTGGGCCTTCTCGGGCGAGCGGACCAGGACTCTTACGGCTGCGCCTTGTTCTAACAGGCCGCGGACCGATGACGAGCGTGTTCATGAAGATCCGGTCCTCCTCTCGATTGGTCCTCAGCGTGATTCTCTCCCGGCGCCCAGCGTCGGGAGCGTCTCAGCGCCCGAGCCGATCCAACCCTTGCGCCAGAAGAAGCCGGCCATGCCGACCGCGAGGAGCGCCATCATAGCGAGCAGCAGCGGGTAAGCCCAGCGCTGCCCGAGCTCCGGCATGAACTCGAAGTTCATGCCGTAGATCCCGGCCATGAACGTGAGCGGGATGAAGATGCTGGCCATGATGGTCAGGACCTTCATCACATCGTTCGTGCGCTGGCTGACCGCAGACAGGTAGAGGTCCATCAGGCTGCCGGCGAGTTCGCGATAGGTCTCTGTGATGTCGATGACCTGGACCGCGTGATCGTAGCAGTCGCGAAGGTAGACGCGCACCATCTCACCCACGAAGGGGTTCTCGTCGCGGATCAGCGAGTTGATCGCCTCGCGCTGCGGCCAGACGGCACGACGCAGCTCGAGCAGCTGGCGCTTGACGTCGTAGATCTGGCGTAGGTGCGCGGGCTGGGGCCGGACGAGCGTCGCTTCCTCGAGCGCGGCCAAATACTCGCCCAGCTCCTCGATCACCGGGTAGTACCCGTCGATCACCGTGTCGATGAGCGCGTAGGCCAGGTAGTCGGGGCCGGAGCGCCGAATGGGGCCAATCCCGGCGCGGATCCGGGCACGCACGGGGTCGAAGATGTCGCCCTGCCGTTCCTGGAGCGTCAGGACATAGCGCTCGCCCAGGAAGATGCTCAGCTGCTCGACCTCGATCTCCGAGCCGGAGTGCAGTCTCGTCATGCGGGTGATGTAGAGGTTGCACTTCTCGTACAGCTCGGTCTTGGGGCGCTGCGGCACGTTGACGGCGTCCTCGAGCGCCAGTGCATGCAGTGAGAAGGTCTCGCCGATGCGGCGG
>CAYFXF010000065.1:0-597 GCA_964347085.1 uncultured Gemmatimonadota bacterium
CGGACGGCGGCGGCCGCCGATCCCGATAGTGCCCCGGGACATGCCGAAGGAATCGGAGCGCAAACGCGAGCCCTATCTGAGCGGTGCGCTGATCGACCCGGCACCCATCACGGGCGATGAGCGTGTGGCCGAGCTGATCGACACGACTTTCCTGGCCTACAACGCGGGGCGGCTGCGCGAGGCCTGTCGCCTGTTCACGCAGAAGGTGCTGAGCCCAGAGGTCACCGTAGGCCTGAGCTTGAGCGGCGCGCTGACCCCGGCCGGGCTCGGCATGTCGGCGCTGATCCCGCTGGTCGAGGCGGGCTTCGTCGACTGGATCGTGTCGACGGGTGCCGTCCTCTATCACGATGCTCATTTTGGCCTCGGGTTGGAGATGCGGCGCGGCCGACCGAACGTGAGCGATGTGGAGCTTCGAGAGGCGGGCGTCGTGCGCATCTACGACATCTTTTTCGACTACGACGTGCTGCTCTCAACCGACGCCTTCTTCCGCCAGATCATAGAGGCCGAGGAATTTCAGCGCACGATGGGGTCGGCGGAGTTTCACCATCTGTGCGGACGCTACGTGCGTGAGCGGGAAAAGGCGCTAGGCCTCGAACG
>CAYFXF010000065.1:607-8662 GCA_964347085.1 uncultured Gemmatimonadota bacterium
ACCTCGTCGCCCGGCGACTCGAGCATCGGCATGAACGTGGCAGAGCGCGCCCTGGCCGGCGGTGCGCTGCGCATCGATCCCGCGATCGACGTGAACGAGACGGCGGCGATCGTGCTGGGGGCGAAGCGTTCCGGTGGCAAGAGCGCCGTGGTGATCATGGGCGGCGGCAGTCCCAAGAATTTTCTCCTGCAGACCGAACCGCAGCTTCAGGAGGTCCTGGGGATCGAGGAAGCGGGGCACGATTACTTCATCCAGATCACCGATGCGCGCCCGGACACCGGTGGCCTCTCGGGCGCCACACCCTCGGAGGCGGTGAGCTGGGGGAAGGTGGATCCGGACGCGTTGCCTCACACGGTCGTCTGCTACCTCGACGTCAGCATCGGCTTGCCCCTGCTCGCCGCCTACGTCCTGGCCAAGCGGGAGCCGCGGGATGCCAAGCGGATCTATGACCGCCGGGGCGAGCTACTGGGAGAGCTGAAGCGCGAGTACCACGAGGCCCGCGGCGGACGGGCTTAGAGGTCCAAACCCGGCCAGCTCGCGATGGGCTCGGTCGAGCGCACCAAGTGGGCGCCGGCCCGGGCGAAGCGCTGAAACGCCGCGTCCGCCTGGTCCGTGAAGTCGACGACGCCAGGCACCACGACCGGCGACGTGCAATCCTCCAGCAGATAGACCTTGCGGACCCGGGCCGGGTCCCGAGCCTCGAGTTCGGCGATGAGGTCGTGAACGGTCCAGGCGACGCAGTGGCTCTTCGCCTGCCCGGCAACGATCAGGGCGTCGAACCCGAGCAGTAGGTCGACGAGCGCGTTGTTCTTATCGGCGATGGCTCGGCCGTCCGGCCCCGTCAGCACCTCCGGGCTCAGCGCCGAATAGTTCTCGGTCAGCGGGTTGTTCCCCTTGATCTCGTAGCGGAGCTGGCTGCCCCGGGCCAGGCCGTGAAAGAAGAGCGCCTCCTCCACCGCCGAGACGAGCGCGTGCCCGATCCCGCCGAGCATCGCGTGATAGGGCCAGATGAGCAGGGGGTACTTACCGCCCTCGCTCAGCCTGCGCACATAATGCTGGGCGTGGCGCCTCAGCTGCTCATAATCTTGGCCGAGGGTGACGAGCCCAGGGTTCACCTTCCAGACGCCCCTCTCCACCTCCTCGACCGAGATGATCGTCTGCCCGCCTACCGGATGTTCGCCCGCGGCGTCGACCCAGAATACGGGGTGGAAGATCTGCAGGGCGGTGTGCGTGTCGAGCGTCGCCACCGTACCCGTGAGCGCCTCGAGGTTGCGGTAGATGAACTCGCAGAGGCGCACGTTGTCCTCCACCGCGCCCCGGCCGGAGCGGCCGCCGACGAAGAGCTCGAACTCGGGGATGCAGAACGTGTTCTGGCAGTCGACCAAAAGGAGGCAAAGGCGGGCGTCGTCCTGGGAAGCGAAACGTAGATGGTGCCTGCGTGCCCAGTCCGCCGCATCCTTGGCCCGCTCGGCGTACGGTACCCGCCAGACTTCGCCCACCCGGCTCGGCTCGAAGTGGGGTGGCGTCGGAAGGGTTCTCGCGCTCAAGGCTCGCCTCGGGTTGCGTCACCTGTGTGACTTGTGGCTCGTCGCTGTGGCCACGGGCCCCAGAGGCAAAGTAGTGGCCCCGTCAAGCGAGGGGAAAGGCGCCGTGCCGCCGCTGACCGCTGGCCCGGCCGAGGGCTGGAGTGTCCCCGCCCACCTCGAAGCGTGGACAGCGAGGACACCCGAAGGCGCGACGGCGCCGCCCGCCTCATCCACGCCGGCGGCCGGACAGGGCTGTCCGGAGCCGTTGTGGCGAGGACGAGTGTCCGAGCCGACCAGCGGCGTCGAGCCCTGACGTGAGGCGTGCACAGCGGGGGCCTGGATGTACTCGAGGACAGGGTGTCTCTGGACGCAGGGCCGACGAGTGTCCTCGGACACTCATCGCTGAGGACGGACCGACAGGCCTGGACGGACACCAGGGTGGCAGCGGGGCGGCGCGGAGTTGTCCCTTGGGGGGTGGTGCGGGGGGGCGAAGGTCCTCGTGCGAGGAGCGGGGCTGGGCAGGTGGCCAGCGCGCCGGGGGCCGTTTGACGGCTCGGCGTAGTTTGCGATATTATCGCGTTGGCCACCCTTCCCCCACCCGCTCTGACCAGTGACGGGTCACATTCGTGATGCAAAAGTGCGATCGCATCTCGGCCAAGCTGAGCAAGTTTCGTCCTTCAATCACACTCGAGCTCAAGGAACTCGCGGAAGAGCGGCATCGCGCAGGTCAGCCGGTCTATGACTTCGGGCTGGGCGAGACGAAGGGCGACCTGGCGCCGCACATCCGCGAGGCGGGTGAACGGGCGTACCGTGAGGGGCGCACGATGTACGGCGATCCGGCGGGGCTGCCGGAGTTGCGCTGTGCGGTGCTCGAGTGGCTGGGTCTGTCGGGCCAGTACGAGTGCGGCAATGTGGTGGTGACGGCGGGCGCCAAGCAGAGCCTCTTCAACATCTTCCTCGCGGTCTGCAACCCCGCCGACACTGTGCTGTTCGACGCGGCCCCATGGGTCAGCTATCAGCCGATGGCGATCGCGGCCTACGCGAACCCGATCATGGTGCTTCCCCGTGCGGGCAACCAGAACCATCTGAAGGTGACGCCCGAAGACCTGCGTCGAAACCTCAAGATGCGTCCGCATGCCAAGCTCTTCCTGCTCAACAACCCAGTAAACCCGACCGGTCAGCTGTACCGTGCGGAGGAGGTGGAAGCGCTGCTGGAGGTGTGCGTCGAGCACCGCATCTACTTCGTGCTGGATCGCCTCTATTGGAAGCTCGTGTTCGACGGCTGCAGCTACCCCGAGCCGCGAGTCGACGAGGAGACCAAGCCGTGGCTCATTCAGGTAGACGGCATCTCTAAGAACTTCCGCCGCACTGGCGGCCTGCGAATCGGTTGGTCGGTGGCGCCCGTCGACGTGACCCGGGCCATGGTGAACCTGCAGAGCCACTACACCGCCGGCCCGGCCGTCCCCACGCAGCACTCGGCTCTGGCCGCCGTCACCCAGGCTTACGACCCGGAGCTCAAAGCGGACTTGCAGCGCAAGCGCGACCTGTTACAGAGTGAGGCGCGAGTGCTCCCCGAGGTGGAGGTATGGCCGACGCTGGCCAGCTTCTACTCGTTCTGGGATGTGCGGCGGCTCCTGGGGAAGAGGACGCCGGACGGGGTCAGGCTTAGCACGTCGGATGACGTGGCCGAATACCTGGTGCGTGCCGCCGGTGTCGTGACCGCTTCTGGCGCGGCCTTCCTGCAGGACGGGTATCTGCGCCTCTCCTTCGCGACGCCGGACGATCAGATCGTGAATGGGATCGGCGCGGCGGCCGAAGCCTTGGGCCACCTGATCTGAACGCGTGACGGGCTATAACTCGGTGGGTCCGCGGCGCGCCGCCTCGTCGAGGGCGCGGCTCAGCTTCTGGATCGCCTTCTTCACGGTGCCGCTGTAGTAGGCGGCCGCCTCCTTTGCGTCCTCGCGGTAGGCGCGTGGCTCCTCGCCGCGCCGCAGATACTCGCCCCGCAAGATCCGGTCGTAGTGACCCTCGCGGATCCAGCGCCGCACTTCACCCACTCGCAGTACATGGAACGGGTGGGTCGAACCGAGCAGGTTCATCACCTTGAAGACGGCGTCGGCCAGCGTCTCGTCTTCCTCGTAATCCTCGGCCTGCCGCAGAAACTCGCTCAGGTTGAGGCTCTCCGCGTGGTGATGGCTGCCTCCAGCCAGCTTCATCAGCGCGCTCATCACCTTCTCTGGGTTCTGGCTGCCCAGCAGCGCTGCCCGGTCCGACGACAGCTCGCTCTTGCGGTTCCACTCCGCCATCGCGAGGACGATCGCCTGGATCGCGATCCCCGCGATCGGCAGCTGGCGCTGCCCGAGCAGGATGAGAAGCGTGAAGACGGTTCGATAAAGGACGTGGTCGCTGGAGATGTGTCCGACCTCGTGCGCCAGGACCGTCTCTAGCTCCTCGCGGTCCAGCACGTCGACCGCGCCGCTGTTGATTAGCACGAACGGTTTGTCCACCCCGAGCGCGCCCGCGTTGACAAACGGCGTCTGCGAGATGTAGAGCTCGGGCTCCCAGCCCAGATCGAGCGTGTCGATCACGCGCTGGTGAAGCTCATGAACCCAGGCGTACTGCTTGGGTGTCACACGGACCGCGTTCGCCTGGAAGAAGAGCCGCAGGCCGCGCTCACCGAACAGGCCTACGATCTTGCGCACGACCTCCGAAAAGCCGGGGATCGAGTTGAGGCTGCGCAGCGCGGCACGATCGGCGGGGTGTTCCCAGCAGCGTGACGAGATCTCGCTGAGCTTCACACGCCGCGGCGGTGCCAGGGTGCCGGAAGGATCGTCCATGACGCTGAAATCTCGCGTCGGGCCGCCGGGACGTCAAACTGAAAGCTAAGTTACAGGCAAGCCGCCCCTCGCCGTTGCCAACGCGCGGTCCGGGCTACATATTGTGTAATTCCAGGCCCTAACCCATAATCTACGCCCGCGATTCGCGCGCTCCCGCTTTGCGGGTGGGGTGTAGTCGCTGCGCGCATCGGGTGGTTGCAGGACGGCGAGCGGTAAGCGAGCGGACCGGGGAGTGTGGGTCCCCGGCCGACGCGACTTGAGGGGCGAAGGCTCCGCAACACGTACTAGCCAGAAGGAGGAACAATGGTCAGACGGTACGCGCGGCTAGCGATAGCGGCGATGATCGGCGCGTTCGGGCTGGCGATGGTGTCGCTGGGTTGTTCGACGGTGAGCCCCGATGACATGAACTCGCAGCTTGCCCAGATGCGCCAGGAGATGCAGGCGGGCGACGATGCGCTGGGCGGCCGTATCGACGAACTCGGTGGCCGAGTGGGCAACCTCGAGAGCCAGATGCGTTCGCTGCGGAACGACTTCAACGTCAGCATGGAGCGGATGCAGGGGATGATGCGATTCAATGTCCCCGTGCATTTCGCGTTCGACAGGGCGGACGTCCGTGATCTCGACAAGCCGGTTCTGGACCGGTTCGCCGCGGTCGTGAAGGAGTTCTATGGTGACGCGCTGGTCACCGTCGAGGGCTTCGCCGATCCAGCCGGCAGTCAGGCGTATAACCGTCGCCTCGGCAAGCGGCGCGCGGACGCGGTGAAGGCGTACCTGACCACTTCGGGTGGGCTGCCAGCCGATCAGGTAAAATCCGTGAGCTACGGCGAGGCCGCCGACCGTCAGGTTGTGCCGGGTGCGCGCGGTCCCGGGATGACGGGGATCGAGAACCGCCGTGTCGCCCTCGTCGTCGACTACAGCGGCGCGGTCCGCGGCATGTAGAGGGGCAGCTAATACCCGCGAGGTAGAGCGGCGCCCCTGCGGCCTTCGGGCCGGGGGGCGCCCTTTTCTCTTCTCGGCTTAATATCGGGGAGGTTATGGCGGCAGAGGAACGGGGGGATCGGCAGGCGGAGTACGCGGCCTTTAAGG
Organism: uncultured Gemmatimonadota bacterium; assembly: GCA_964347085.1. Taxonomy (GTDB): domain Bacteria; phylum Gemmatimonadota; class Gemmatimonadetes; order Palauibacterales; family KS3-K002; genus CAYFXF01. The sequence continues at coordinate 6,057 of CAYFXF010000065.1, forward strand.
AATCCTGCGCGCTGGTCGCGCGGGCGGATCGCGCTGCGGTACGGGTTGGAGGGGCGCGGCCCGTCGAGATGCTGAACGGCCTGGTCACCAATCAGGTGAGCGATCTCGGCGAGGGTGGCCGTCACGCTCTCTTGCTCAGCGCCAAGGGCCGCGTGCTCACCGACCTCCGTGTATTCCCGTTCGCGGAAACCCTGCTTCTGGATGTGCCGCGTAAAGGGCTGCCCAACCTGCTGGCGACCTTGAAGAAATACCTGCCACCCATCTATGCCACCTACGAGGATGCCAGCGACGAGATGACGCTACTCGGCCTTTATGGGCCGTCCGCCGCGGTGGCCGCGCGCGACGCCTTCGGCAGCTCACCGCCGCCCGCGCACCTGGGTGTCGCCCGGCTCGAGTTCGATGGCGCTCCGCTCCTGCTCATTCGAAACCGACGACTCGCCGGCGACGGGGTGGAGGTCGTCGCAGCGACGCCCCTCCACGAGGGGCTCTGGTCGGGTTTGCTCGCGGCCGTGGCTGGGCGCGGCGGCTGTGCGGCCGGGTCGCGGGCCCTCGAGATCGTGCGGGTGGAAAGCGGGGTCCCGAGCTATGGTATCGACATCAGCGAGGAGAACCTGGCGCACGAAACCGGGCTCGAGGAGGAGGCGATCTCCTACGACAAGGGGTGCTACCTGGGACAGGAAGTCGTTGCCCGGGTCCACTTCCGGGGACACGTGAACCGGCGCCTGACAGGTCTGCGCTTCGCCGAACTGGCCGCGCGGCCCGGCGCGGCGCTGCTCGCCAATGACAAACAGGTCGGGGCCGTCACGTCGTCGGTGCGCTCGCCGATCTACGGGCCCATCGGGCTAGGCTACGTGCGGCTCGAGGTGGACGCGACCAGCGAGCTCCGCTACCGCGACGGTGAGCGGGTGGGGCGGGCGACGCTGGCGGAGCTACCGTTCCGGCACCCCGCGGTTTGAAGTCGGGAGTGGCCCTCGTTACATTTGCGCTCCCCGCCCGGCAGGTCGGTCGGCGGCCTGGCGCGAACACAGCACGAACTCGTCAGCATGGTTGAACTGAGCCGCGCGCAGCTTCACGAGCTCTACTACTACATGAGGCTGACGCGCTCGCTGGAGGAGCGTCTAGAGCTCCTCTTCCGTCAGGGGAGGATCGTGGGCGGCCTGTATCGCAGCCTTGGTCAGGAGGCCGAGTCGGTGGGGGCGGCCTACGCGCTGGCGAACGGCGATTGGCTGTCGCCCTCGATCCGCAACCTGGGGGCGATGCTGGTGCGCGGCGTGCGCCCGGTGGACATCTTCCTCCAGTATATGGGACGGTCGGCAGCGCCGACCCGGGGGAAGGACACCACCAACCATTTCGAGGACAGCCGGAACAGGATCCTCGGACCGATCTCACCGCTGGGCGACGCTCTCTGTGTGGTCGCGGGCCTCGCCTGGTCTCTGAAGGTACGCCACGAACCGCAGGTGGCGTTGACGTTCCTCGGCGACGGGGCCAGCCGCACGGGAGCGGCGCACGAGGGCTTGAGCCTGGCGGCCGTGCAACGGGTGCCGCTGGTGGTCATCGTCGAGCACAACGGCTGGGCCTTCGCCACTCCGACCGCGGAGCAGACCGCGCTCGAGAACCTGGTGGAGATGGCGGCAGGTTACGGTGTCCATGGCGTAGCGGTCGATGGGAACGATGTACTGGCCGTGTACGAGGCGGCGGCGGCTGGGGTCGAACGGGCCCGGGGTGGCGGCGGCATGAGTCTGATCGAGGTGAAGACCTACCGCATGAAAGGCCACGCGCAGCACGACACCCAGAAGTACGTGCCGTCGGACGAGCTGGAGATCTGGCGGGCGCGTGACCCGATCGACCGTTACGCTGAGCGTCTGACCGCCGAGGGAACGGCACGGGACGATCAGCTTGCGGCGCTGGACGAGCGCGTGCAGGCGCAGCTGGACCGCGCGGTGGAGAGAGCCCTCGCCAGCCCGCATCCCGAGCCGGAGGAGACGCTGGCGGGCGTCTATGCCGAGGGCCGGCAGCCCGAGCCGTGGGCGCGGACTCTATAGCGCCCTTCGAGTTGGAGACCGCTCCGAGTAGAGTCGAGATGTCTGACCTGGAAGTCGCGGCCGCACGGGCTGGTGAGCCCGAGACGGAGAAGATGGAGCAACAGGCCGTCACCTACCTGGAGGCGATCCGTCAGGGTCTCTGGGAGGAGATGGAGGCCGACGAGTCCGTCTTTCTCCTCGGCGAGGACATCGGGCGGTACGGTGGCGCCTTCAAGTTGACGGAGGGCTTCCGCGACCGCTTCGGGGCCGACCGGGTGATCGACACCCCGATCAGCGAGGCAGCGATCGTCGGCGCGGCGATCGGCGCCAGCCGCATGGGATTCAAGCCGGTGGCGGAGATGCAGTTCATCGACTTCATCGCCCCGGCGTTCGACATGCTGGTGAACTTCGCCGCCAAGCTGCGGTATCGAACCGGCGAGGGCGCGGGTATCGTGGTGCGCGGTCCGTGCGGCGGCGGGGGGCGCGGCGGCCCGTTCCACTCGCAGAACGTTGAATCGTATTTCCTCAATGTGCCGGGCCTCAAGATGGTGGAGCCCGCCACAGCCTACGATGCCAAGGGGCTGA
>CAYFXF010000066.1:0-8441 GCA_964347085.1 uncultured Gemmatimonadota bacterium
CAAAGGCGAGGTCTCGGAGATCAACGTCACGGCGGAGATCTGCTACGAGGTCTGGATCATCTGGTGCGTGAAGTCGGCGATATTCGTGAACCAGATCGGCGTGACACCTGGAACTTTCAGCGGTGGTGGCGACTCGGGTTCGCTGATCGTGACCGACGACATCGACAAGTACCCCGTCGGCCTGCTGTTTGCCGGAAGTTCGACGCACACGCTGGCGAACCCGATCGATGTCGTGCTCGACCGGTTCAACGTTGAGATCGACGCCGCTCCGGCTGCGTCGGTCACCGACGTGGCGATCGCTGATGTGAACGCGCCCGCCTCGGCGACCAAGGGGGACGTGGTCCCCGTCGACGTCACGGTGCGCAACGTCGGGAATCAGGACGTCAGCAGCGACATCAACGTGACGCTGCGCGACGATACCGACGGCGTGACCATCGGTACCCAGACGATAGAAGGCGGTCTGATAGCGGGCGCCTCACAAACCCTCAACTATTCCTGGGACACCCAGGACGCCTCACTGGGCGATCATACGCTGACGGCGAGCCACGACTTCGGCGACGTGAACACCGGCAACGACTCGAAGAGCGCTACGGTGACGATTGCGGACACGCCGGCGCCGGCGACCGGTATGCATGTGGGCGACCTCTTCCCTTACAACAGCAACGAGAAGAAGAGCTGGAGCGCCTATGTGATCATGAGGATCGAGGACAGCGATCACAATCCGGTGGTCGGGGCGACGGTCTATGGCAGCTGGACGGGCAACGGCTTGGCTGTCGACCAGTGCGACACCGACTACGCCGGCGAGTGTTTGATGCTGAGCACACTGTTACCAAAGAAGACGAAGAGAGTCACGTTCACCGTCACGAACGTCGTCTCCTCGACGCTCGACTACGTGGCCTCCGATAACCATGATGCGGACGGCGACAGCGACGGTACGAGCATAACCATCAACAAGCCGTAGGCCGGGCGCTGCGCGGCTCGGTAACCGGACACGAACGGCGTGTGTGGGAGGGGGGTGTCGAATGGCATTCCCCTCTCGGCTTGCCCCTTAAACGGCGCCGTGCGCCTCGCGAGTCAGCTGACGCTGGCCTTCGTGCTGTCCAGCGGCTACGGTCTCGCCTGCGCATCGAGCGGCGGCGGCCAACGAGGACAGGAAGCCATGTCGCAGAGGAGCATCGAGGAGGTCCTGCGCGACCGGACGCCTGAATGGATGTCGATTCCCGGCGTCGTCGGGACCGGCATCGGGAAGTGCGACGACCAGCCGTGCATCCGCGTCATGGTCGCCAAGAAGACGCCGGAGATCCTCGATAAGATACCGTCCAAGGTGGAAGGCTACGTCGTCGACATCGTCGAGACCGGGGTGTTTCGGCCTCGACCGCCGGGCTGACGCAGCAGCTCGGCCGCTGGGCCTAACGGTCCGGCTAGTGCCGAACTCCCCTAGAGGCCAGTAGATTCGATAGCACGCCGCGGGTGCGTCGCGGCGGCCCCCGAGTAAGCGGCGTATGGTCGGATCTCGCGTGCCCTTGGAACTCGCTGGGAGCGTGGCTGCGGAGAACGTTCCGTTCCTCCGCGAGATGGTCGTGCTCTTCGCGGTAAGCGCCCTTTTAACCTACCTCTGCTATCGGCTCCGTCTGGTGCCCATCGTCGGCTTCCTGGTCGCCGGCGTGCTCATCGGCCCGCACGCCCTCGGGCTCGTGAGCGACCTGGAGCTGATCGCCAGCACCGCCGAGATCGGGGTCATCCTCCTCCTGTTCACGCTGGGCGTGGAGTTCAGCCTCGAGAAGCTGGCGCGGATCAAACGCTTCATCGTCCTCGGTGGGGGTCTGCAAGTCGGTCTGACGATCGCGCTCGCCGGGCTGATCTTGCTAGTCCTCGGTGTGAGTTGGCGAGGAGCTGTCTACACGGGTTGCCTGATCGCGCTCAGTAGCACGGCCGTCGTGGTCAAGCTTCTCTCGGACCGTGGTACCACCGACACTCCGGCCGGGCGCATCGCGCTGGGCGTGCTCATCTTCCAGGATCTGTTCATCATCCCGCTGGTGCTGCTCATGCCGATTCTGGGCGCGGGCGAGGGCTCGACGCTGGAGATCGCGGGGGCGATTCTGGAGTCGACCGCAATCATCGCGCTGGTGCTTATCGCGGCGCGGCGTATCGTTCCTCCGCTGCTCGACCGGGTGGCACACGTCCACAGCCCGGAGCTCTTTCTGCTGACGGTAGTGGTCATCTGCTTCGGGATCGCTTGGCTCGCGAGCTTGGGGGGTGTGAGTCTCGCCTTGGGCGCGTTCCTGGCCGGCCTCGTCGTGAGCGGAAGTCGGTTCCGGGAGCACGCCGTGGGCGAGGTGATCCCGCTCCGCACGATCTTTAACGCCGTGTTCTTCGTTTCGATCGGCATGCTGCTCGATCTGAGCTTCGTCATCACCGAGCCACTACTGGTCCTGGGGGCGGCGGCCGGGGTGCTCGTGCTCAAGGCGGCCGTTACCGGCGTCAGTGTGGTGCTTCTCCGTTACCCGGCGGCGATCGCTCTCGGTGTTGGGGTGGCTCTGGCGCAGATCGGTGAGTTCTCGCTCGTGCTGCACCAGGTGGGTCTCGAGGCGGGCCTCACTCCGGCGGGGCTGGGCACGGTGGGCGAGCAGGCGTTCTTGGGTGTCGCGGTTCTACTTATGGCGATGACCCCGCTGCTGGTGCAGCTGGAGCCCAAGCTCCGCGCGCTGCTCAAGAGCCTGCGCCCAGCGCCGCTCGCCGCGACCGAGGAGGGCGTCAAGGGCGCGCTCGAGGGTCTTAGCGACCACGTGATCGTCGGCGGCTACGGTCTTACCGGGCACTACCTGAAGACTGTGCTGGATACGTTCGCGTTGCCGTTCGTGATCGTCGACCTGAACCCGGTGTCCGTGGTTGAGGTTCAGGCGTCGGGGACGCCGGTGGTCTACGGCGACCTGAGCCAGATGCCCGTGCTTCGCCGTGCCGGCATCGAGCGGGCCAGGCTGGTCGTGGTTGCAATCAACGACCCGGAGGCGGTGGGCAGAGTCATTCAGCGGGTCAGGATGGTGAACCCGACGGTCCCAGTCATCGTTCGCGTGCCCTACATCATCGACGTCGGTGCGCTCGCGCGGGCCGGCGCGGATGTGGTGGTGGCCGAGGAGTTGGAAGCGGCCACGCGCTTGGTTGGGCAGACGTTGCGCGCTTGTGGTATTCCGGCGGAAGAGGCCGATCGGCAGGTCGAGCGGCTGCGCACGGAATCGGAGCTTTTGTAGGCCGGGGTATGACGAGAGCGTGGCCGTTCCGACGGCCGCGAGAAGGAACAACTATCGTTTTCGTTTGGACTGGGTTGGCGCAGCCGACATGATGTGGCAAGTGGAGGCGACTTCCAGGGTAGCGCTCAGTCACTGCATGCGATCCGAGGTGAGTGCCATGAGATGTGGGCGCTGTGTGCTCGGGATTCTCCTGGCAGCGGTGTCGGCGCCGCAGGAGACGCCGGGGCAGACCGAGACGGCGGAGCTGAGCTTGGGCCGCGTTACCGCGATCAACCGATCGGTAACGGCGAGTCCAACCGACGAGAACCTCTTCATCGTGCCCCAGAACTTCACGTTCGAGGTCGATTACAAGCTCCAGGACAGCAAGCGAACAGAGCCATTCAACACGCGCGCCAGCGTCGAGCTGTTGGCGCAGTACAGCTTCGGGCGGTTGGGCACCCCGGAGGACTGGTATGTCGACTGGCGCGACTCGAAAGAGAAGGTCGACTGGAACCCGGTCCGCACCTACAAGCTCGAGGGCTCGTTCCAGGGCACGGGGAGGCTGTCCACGAGCGACCTGGTGCGGCGCTACCTCGTCCGGCTGAAAGCGGAGAGTGGAAAAGGGCGCGACTCGGTGAGCCACGGGTTCACACTGGTTCGAGGGTCGAGCCGCGGCGACCTGCTCTTCCTGCACGCTCTGATCGAGAACGAGGCGGCGAAGGTGGGGTACGAGCTCTTCCTCGATCATGTGCGGGAGTACGCGGATGGCACGTCGTCAAAGGAGCTGCTCGAGGCGGCCGCCAACCGGCTCATGTACAACGCCAGGATGTTCATCGAGTACTACGACATCTACACCGACCCGCGCGGCAACTGGTCCGACGTCGTCGTCGAGGCGCTCGAGTTGGTCCCGGGCTTCCACGCCGTCGCCGAGGTCTGGATGTTGGTGGAATACACGCAGATGGCGATGGAGCTGATCAACGACGTCAACTTGGGCGTCGCCTCGGCCATCAACATGGCGGCCTACGAGAGCGGTATGGAGGCGGCCTACAACTACATGCGGTCGGGCTACTGTAGCGGCGACCCGCTCCAGGCGACGGCGGACGCGCGCGCCGCGCTCAAAGCTTACGGCTACAGTCGAAGCCCGGATGTGGCGGCGACGACGGCCCGGCTCGATAGCGCGGTGGCGGAGCTCGAGCTCTACAGGGCGTGCGTGGCCGGCGCCGGAGCCGCCTTCGTCGACGACGTCAACAAGATGAAGGACTTTAACGCGACGCTCTCCCAACGCGACCAGGTGGCTCGGATCGGCGAGGGGCTGTTCGGCCATCACCAACGCTTCGTGGCCATGCATCAGCTCGCGCTCGCCGCCGTCGCGGTCGCCCTCCGTCCGCGACCGCTGGCGGCCGCCGAATGCGGCGACGGCCGCTGTACGCGTGGCGAGAACTGCGCCAGCTGCCCGGGCGACTGCTGTCGACCGGCCGATCCCTGTTTCGCCGTGCCGCCGGGTGGACCGGCGCAGAGCGTCGCCATCGACTACCGGGACGATCGGGCGCTGAAGCGGTTCTACATCGACAAGGACGACTTCCGGGGTTACCTGTCGTCGCCGCCGGCCAGAGACATGGAGTTCGTCTGGACGCTGAAGCTCGTGGGGAAGGCGTTTGCCACGGTCGACCGCGGCAAGGCGGGCATCGGCGTCCAGGTCAACGGCAACCCGGTCTGCGAGTTCCATCCGCACGAGCGCCTGCCGACGGACAGGTTCGCGGAAGCGGAGGTCTGCTCGCGGCCGATCGGCCGGGTCCGCAACCTACGGTTCGAGTTGGTGGGTCCCTTTAGACAAGGCTGGAACACCGTCCTTTTGACGACGGACAGCCATTGGGAGTACAACGGGCTCCGCATCGGGCTCGACACCGGGCGCGATTGTGACCGGAGCGCCTGGGACAACAACTGGCAAACGCGACTCGATCCGGCCCGGCTAACCGGCGAGCTGATGATGGTTCAGGAGATCAGGCCTGACTAGAGGCGTCGCTGATTTCCCGCCCGACCTTCTTCGTTCACCCGCTTATTACAGCTCATGTTGCGCATCCGAAGTTGAAGTCTATCTTGGCTCGACTCAAACGCGGAGGAGACCATGGCTGATCTGAGGATGCGCACAGCTGCAGGCGGCGAGGCCGTCTTGGGTAAAGATGAGTTGGCTCGGCTCTCGGCAGTGTTCGAGGGCGAGCTGTTGACGGCGGAGTCCGCGGCCTACGATGAGCGGCGGGCCGTCTGGAACGCGATGATCGATCGACGCCCCGGCATGATCGCTCGCTCTGCGAGCGCCGACGATGTGGTGGAGGCGGTGAAATTTGGCCGGGGAAACGGCCTGCTCGTATCCGTCCGCGGAGCCGGCCACAACATCGCGGGGAACGCGGTGTGTGAGGCCGGCTTGATGATCGATCTTTCCGCAATGAACTCGGTGGAGGTCGATCCGGCGCGCCGTACGGCGCGCGTGGGGCCGGGCGCCACACTCGGAGATGTCGATGCGGCGACGCAGGCGCACGGCCTTGCCGTGCCCGTGGGCATCAACTCGACCACGGGGATCGCAGGCCTCACGCTCGGGGGCGGTTTCGGCTGGCTCAGCCGCAAGCACGGCCTGACTATCGACAGCCTGATCTCGGCCGATGTCGTGACGGCGAACGGTGAACGGGTGCGGGCCAGCGCAGGTGAGAACGCCGATCTGTTCTGGGGCATCCGCGGCGGCGGAGGCAACTTTGGGATCGTCACCTCGTTCGAGTTCGGACTGCAGCCGGTGGGCCCCGAGGTGCTGTCCGGCCTGATCGTCCACCCGTTCCGCGATGCTCCGGATGTGCTGCGTCGATATCGAGAGTTCGCTGCTGGTGCGCCTGAGGAGCTCGCGGCCTGGGTGGTGCTGCGTAAGGCGCCGCCACTGCCGTTCCTGCCGCAAGAGGTGCACGGCACGGAGATCTTGGTGATCGCCGCTCTCTACGTCGGCGGGCTGGCGGACGGCGAGCGTGCGATGGAGGGGCTGCGCTCGATCGGAAACCCGATCGCCGATGTCATCGCGCCCCAGAAGTTCGTCGACTTTCAGCAGGCGTTCGACCCACTCCTCACGCCCGGCTCACGCAACTACTGGAAGTCGCATGACTTCACGGAGTTGAGCGACGGCGCGATCGATGTGGTCGTCGAGTACGCCGGCAAGCTGCCGACGCCGCAGTGCGAGATCTTCATCGCGCACCTGGGCGGTGCGGTGGGTCACGTGCCAGCCGACGCGACGGCCTACACCCACAGGGACGCGGAGTTCGTGCTCAACGTCCACACGCGCTGGGAAGATCCGGGGCAGGATGCCATGTGCGTGTCGTGGGCGCGCGATTTCTTCGACCGAACGGCACCCTTCGCCACCGGTGGTGTCTATGTCAACTTCATGCCGGAGGACGAGGTCGGACGAGTGACTGCGGCCTACGGCTCGAACTACGAGCGGCTCGTCGAATTGACGAGGACGTACCATCCCGAGAACTTCTTCAGGCTCACCCAGAACATTCAGCCGTAGCGCTGTCGCGACCTACCGCTCGTTTGTGCGTGCCGGCTCCGCCTCCGTCCGGCCGCTCGCCGGCCTGATTGCGGCTTCGCTGCTGGCGATCGCCGGCGGCTGCGGCGATGGCGACTCGAGCGGGCCGGAGCCCGGCGCTAACCTCCAGGCGCGCCTCGATGAAGCGCGTGGGCGCTGGCAGGCGAGCGGCATCGTCGACTACCGCTACCGCTACACCCGGCTCTGCGAGTGCCCGCCCGAGGATCTCACCTCCCCGGCGATCGAGGTTCGGGCCGGAGCCATCGTGCGAGTATGGGACGTCACGACCGGCGCGGAAGTCGACCCGGCCAACTTCGACCGCTACTTCAGCGTCACCGATCTGTTCGACTTGATTCAAGCTGCGATCGACCTGCCGGCCGACGAGGTCTCCGTCACCTATCACCCGGCGCTCGGCCACCCTACCGCCCTGTTGATCGACTATCAGAGATCGGTGGCGGACGAGGAGATCGCCATCCCGTTGATCGGAGGCGTGCAGGAGCTAGTGACCGATGCGTAGGGCCGGCCTTCACGATGCCCTGGGCGGCCGAGCTTGCTGGCGGGGTGGGGAAGGCCTCAATAGATTGGCATTTTCCAGTCTTGAACGCTGCCGCTACGGACGTGCGGCGGCAGCACGCTCAGCCTCAAGGAGGTCGTTATGTCGAAAGAGTTGCGCTGCGCTGATGTGGTGCCGGGTTGCGACCACGTGGTCGTCGGCGAGACCGAGCAGGAGGTCATGGAGAAGGGCGCCGTGCACGCCAAAGAGGCGCACGGTATCGAGGAGATCACACCGGAGCTTGCCGAGAAGGTGAAGGCGGCGATCCGCACGACCTGACGAGCGGAACGTGAGAGGGTCCCGTCTCTGGTTGACCGAGCTGGCCGCGTGCGCCTGGATCGCCGCGGCTTGCTCGAATCCGCTGAGCGCCCAGCAGCGCGAGCTGGACGCGAATCGCGAGCGCTGGCAGGCGAGCGACATCGTATCGTACACCTACCGACTCGAGATCGGTTGCTTCTGCCCGCCGGAGATCACCAGTCCCGTGCTGGTTCGGGTGAGCCAGGACTCGATCGTCTCGGTCGTATATGCCGCCAGCGGCGACACGGTCGCCGCCCTGGTTTCGAGCTTCTACACTGTCGGTGGCCTGTTCGAGGTCGTCGAGGACGCGATCGAACGAGAGGCCCACGAGCTGTCCGTGATCTACGACGACAGCCTGGGCTACCCGCGTCGGATCGTGATCGATTACGAGGAGCAGGCTGTCGATGAAGAGCTCGCTTTGACGGCGAGCGATTTGACGCCGGACGGCTAAGCCGCCGGCGCCCGCGACGTTACCGCAAGTCCAGCCCTTGGCGCCTTGGGCCCCGTCCCTCTATCCTTAGTGGGTTAGTAGGAGGTCCGACCCGGTCATGGCGCGAGTGTTGGAATCGGTCGTATCGACCCAGTACTGGCACGGCCTCGAGGACGGGCGGGTGCAGTGCGACCTCTGCCCTCGCTTCTGCCGGCTGCGCGAGGGTCAGCGTGGCCTCTGCTTCGTCCGCATGTGCCAGGCCGGCGCGGTCGTGCTCACCACCTACGGGCGCTCGAGCGGTTTCTGTGTGGACCCGATCGAGAAGAAGCCGCTCAACCACTTTCTGCCGGGCACGCCGATGCTGTCGTTCGG
>CAYFXF010000067.1:0-8184 GCA_964347085.1 uncultured Gemmatimonadota bacterium
CTGACGGGCTGGCGCGAGCGGCTCGGCGCCTCCCAATCCAGCCGCCAGACGGCCGCGCCCGGCGCGCTCAGCTCGCTGCCCTGACGCGTGTGAGACGCGTAGCCGATCCCCTCGAATAGAACCACCGCGACGCGCTCGTCGGTCGCGCTCAAAACCCCGGCTCCACGGCCGTCGGCGTGGCGAACCGCGAGCTGGAAGCCGGCGCGACCCATCCCGGGGCGCACGAGCCTGATCGTGAGCGGATAGCGCCGGCCGGGCGCGTAGGCCGCCGGCCACCCGTCGACCGTTAGCCGCCCCGTCGGGTCCGGCTCCGTGATATCGAAATGGCACTGGCCGCAGCTCGGCTCGCCGAAGCCGCCGGTCGTGCCGGGCAGCGGGCCGTCGACGAAGGGACGCGCGCTCACGGCAGAGATCGAGCCGAGCGCGACGAGCGCGAGCCCGCCGACGCGGCCGAAGACCCCAGAGCGGCGGCTCAAGGTAAGCGCGCCCGACCGATCGTGTTGGCGTCGGTGCCGAACCAAATCGATCGGGTCGGCGCGTGGAAGACCATGTGGCGGACCGAGCCCGCACCGCTGGGGATCGCCGTGACGCTCAGGAACGCGCCGCTTCTGGGATCGAAGCCGACGAAGCGGTTCGGCTTGGGACCGGTCTCGACGAACCACAGCCGGTCACGATCGTCGACCGCCATCGCGTAAGGGCGCGAGCCCGCGCCGCCCGGGGTCGCCCACTCGTTTACGTCGCGCGTGGCTGGGTCGAGTCGGCCGAGCGTGCCGCGCGCGTAGTCCACGTACCAGACCTTGCCGTCGGACGTGAGCGCGAGCCGCCGCGGGCGCGCGTCCTCCCAGGGTAGCGGGATCTCGGTGAGCTGCATGGTGACCGGGTCGACCGTCGCGAGCCGGTTCGTCCCGAAGCAGGCGACCCAGGGCCGTCCGGTCGGGTCGACCACGATCCCGTAGGGCCGGGCGCGCGGGACCGATAGGGCCAGCAGTGCCACGTCCCCTGTCTCGGGATCCAGCCGGCCGATGAAGTTGCCGCCCTGGACCGTGAACCAGAGGTCGCCGTCCGGCGCGAACTGGAGCGTGTGCGGGTCGCGCGCTTTGGGGTCGGGCATCTCGTAACGCTCGATCGCGCCGGTTTCCGGATCGAGCCGGCCGATATGCGCGTCGCCGTTACCGGCGTACCAGAGGTAACCGCTCGGTCCGACGATGATGTTGTGGGGCAGCGCGCCGGCCGGCAGCTCGTAGCGGCGGAACTCGCCGGTCTCCGGATCGAGCACGGCCACGTAGTTCCCGCGCTGGCCGACGAACCAGACCCGGCCCGCGCCGTCGACGATCGGATCGCGCGGGCGCGTACCTGGCCACGGGACCGGCCATTCCCTGATCTCCACCGTGTCGGCTGAGACCGGGGCCGCCGCCATGGGCGGTGGTGGCGGCATGAGAGCGGTCCCCACGCTTGCGAGGACGAGGGTTCCGATCGAGACCATCTTCGCCTCCGTCGAGCTGTGCGAGCCTTTAGGTGAGTCCGCGGGCCAGCGCCGCGATCGCCTCGAAGATGAAGGGGCGGCCGGGCTCGCGCCACTGCAGATGAACCCCCGCCAAGCGAGCTTGCCGGAGCTTCCCACCGTTGACGATGTGATGATAGGGCCAGGGCATCTTGCGTCCGGTCTGTGGGGCTGTGTAGCCGCAGCGCGATGAGCCTGTCAATCTCGTTACCCCGCAGCGAAGGTGCCCCCGTGGCGGAATTGGCAGACGCGCTCGACGGCGAATCGGGTGACCGAGAGGTCATGTGGGTTCGAGTCCCACCGGGGGCACGCCGTTAGTTCGCGAGACCCATGAGAGGCGTTCTTGACGTCCGGAAGCCGGCGAGCTTAACTTGGAGCTACCGATTCGCCAACGAGCAGTTCCGTCACGGAAAGCCCGGAGGAGTTTCTTCTCCGGGCTTGGCGTTTCTGGAGCTCGAGAGGCAGATCCGAGTCCTGGAAGCGAGCTCCGGGCCGCACTGTGTAGTCTCATGAGAACCCACTGAGAACATGAAGGCCGTCGGCGTTCGTGAGCTTGCCTACCGCCTCAGCCGCTACCTGCGCGAGGTGCAAGCGGGCGAGGTCATCTTGGTAACGGATCGCGGTCGCGTCGTGGCGGAACTGCGCGCGCCCGGGCTTAGCGCGCCGCATGAGTCCGACGCGGACCGGGCCCTACCGCGCCTGGCCGAGACCGGTGCGCTGCGGGTCGGTGACCGGCACGATCCTGAGAGGTACCAGGCGTCCCCGGTTCGAGCGCGTCCAGGCAACGCTCGGAGGCTCCTGGCCAAGGAACGAGCAGAAGACTAAACGCCTACGCCGAGAGCAGCCGCGACGGTCCGCGGCTCTCGGCATCTCGGTTTTTCCGGGAAATAGCCGGCGCGAATATGTAACGTCATCTGGAGCTGGCTCGACACGGCAAAGGAGCTTTGGTCTATGAAGCTGGGGTCGTCGGTATCTGGGATCCTCGTTGGTCTCGTCGCTGCCTGTAGCTCGGCGCCTCCCCCTCCAAATGCGGCCGACGGGACCGTCGTGCCAGGCCATGAGCGTGACATAGCCCGGAGCATCGCGGCCGAAGGGCCTACAGAAACCCGAGGGATCGAATCGGCCGAAACCCTGGGCTCGATCTCGCTGGAAGACGAGTTTCCGGGGCTAAAGGGGCGCGTGCTCCGGGCACGCGAGGTCACGGTGCTGCCAGGCGCCAGGTCGCGGTACACCAGCATGAACGGCGGCCCGGCGTGGCCTACGTGCTCGAGGGCGAGCTGATCGAGCATCGAAGTGATGAGAGCGCTCCCGTGACCCGGCGTGCGGGTGCGGCCGCGTTCGAGAAGACCGGTGTCGTGCACTGGTGGGCGAACGAGAGCTCGCGGGTGGCCAGAGTCTTGGTGGTCGATATCGTCCCAAGCGGCACGCAGTAGCGGAAACGCGGCCTCGCGCCGCCTCCGAACATAGACGACGTCGCAAGCGCGGCGGGGCAGCGCCTGCAGGCACCGCTTAAAATCCGCCGGTTCACCAAGTTCCTAGATTCGGGTCGAACCGCTTCTTCGGTTTCACCTTCACCTTTGTCTTCTTGTTCTGCGGCGTGCTGACGTCGACGTGGACATCGAGCCTCTTCTTTCCCTTGTCGTCCACGACCACTATCTGCAGGCTTCCACCCTCTTTGATCCGGATGATCGGCATGATCTCCTCCCAGGGTTGGGCGTGAGCTATCCCGGTGTTGCGCCGCTGGCCAGCCGCACCTTCCTCCAAGCTAAGCCGGGCCTTCGATCGAGGACAGTTTTCTCAGCGTATCGCAAACCGGGCCGCCGCACGCCCCTGGGGCCGCTGGCGAGACTCGAGCTCCGCTTGTATCCTAGCGGGTCCCGAGTCGGCAACTCTATCCCTTAGCTGAGAAGCGAACCCAGCCCGGCACCGAAACGAGGTCCAACATGCTCAGAAGCGCCGTCGGCCCGGCGCGCCAGCCCGGTCGCACGCCCGGCTGTCGGCCGCTGCCGCCCGCTCGCGGAACGGAGGAGAAGAGTTGCTCGCCGGCCTCTGCATGATGGCCCGTCGCGTGGCCGTTGCGTTCCCGCTGCTCGCGCTTCTGGCCGTCCCCCGCGTCGCGGGAGCCCAAGAGGGGGACTACGTCCCGGGCCCCGGCGACGCTTGGGAGAGCCGGCCGCCCGAGCAGGTCGGCATGGATCCGGCCGGCGTTCGGGCCGCCGTGGAGTACGCGCTCGCGCACGAGACGGCGGTGACGCGCGACCAGGAGTGGTCGCAGGTGCAGAGCTTCGGGCGCGAGCCGCTGGGCCACGCGATCGGGCCGTTCAGGCTGCGAGGCGGCGCCGCGGGGCTCATCGTGCGGCACGGGTACATCGTCGCCGAGTGGGGCGACACGCGACGCGTCGACATGACGCACAGCGTCACGAAGTCGTTCCTGTCGACGACAGTCGGGCTCGCCTGGGAGGACGGCCTCATCCGATCGCTCGACGACCCGGTGCGCGGTTACATGGCGCCGATCGATCTGCCCGAGGGCGACGGTGAGCCGGGCGTCGACCGGCAGGGGTTCGGCGACCCGGACCCGACGACGCTGTTCGAGTCCGAGCACAACCGGAAGATCACCTGGGCGCAGCTCCTGCGGCAGACCTCCGACTGGGAGGGGACTCTGTGGGGGAAGCCCGACTGGGCGGATCGACCGGATGGCGACCCTGCGACCTGGGGCCGGCGCGAGCGCCACGAGCCGGGCACGGTCTACGAGTACAACGACACCCGGGTCAACCTGCTGGCGCTCGCCGCGCTCAACCTGTGGCGCCGGCCGCTACCGCAGCTCTTGAAGGGGCGTGTGATGGACCCGATCGGCGCCTCGCCCACCTGGCGCTGGTACGGATACGAGAACTCCTGGGTCACAATCGACGGCGTTCGGGTGCAATCCGTGAGCGGGGGCGGACACTGGGGCGGCGGCATGTTCATCAGCGCCCGGGACCAGGCGCGCTTCGGCCTGTTCACACTACGGAAGGGGCGCTGGGGCGACCGGCAGCTGCTGCGGCGGGAGTGGTTCGAGCTGGCGACCCGGCCCGGCCCGGCGAACGGGACCTACGGCTTCATGAACTATTTCCTCAACCTGCCCGATGCGGGCGGCAGCCGGCGCTACCCGAGCGCGCCGGCCTCCGCCTATGCACATCTGGGGAACGGCACTAATATGGTATATGTGGACCGGGAGAATGACCTGGTCGTCGTGGCGCGCTGGATACCGCCGCGCGACATCGACGGACTGCTGCGGTTGGTGATCGGCTCGATCACGCAGTAGCCGCGGGGGCGCTGTGACATGCGCGTTATGATGCGTATTCCGTTCGTACTGCTCCTCCTTTGGGTCGCCGGCTGCGCCTCGACCCGAAAGCCCCGACCGCCGGCGGAAGACGAGACGGAGCGCGAGCAGGCGCCCGTCGAGCGCGACGGGGCTTGCGAGTGGCGATCGACCGTCACGGTGCACGTCGATAACCAAAACTCCGCGGACGTGAAGATCTGGTTCGGCTACTACACGCCGGCCCGCGCCGCGCCCGGCTTGTCGCAGACGACCTACCGGGTCCCGCGCTCCTACCTGAGTAACGACATCCAGCTGCGGATCGAGCGCGGCGGCCTTCAGCTGGGCACGCCGCCGCCGGTCGCGACCGACCAGCACGTGGTCTGTAACGACGCCACGCTGATCATCGGCCCCCGGCTGCAGTACAGCTTCTTCTACGGCGACAAGCTCCGCGACTAGGACGACTGCCGGGGTTCGACGGACCGTGACCCCGTCAGGCGTCGCGCGACGAGTTACGTAGCCTCACTCCTGGAGCGTCGCGCGCCTCTTGAGTTCGAGCAGGACGACCTCGAGCGCTTCCTCACCCGTGTTCGTCGGCAAGTGCACCTCGGCGTCCGAGCACAGCAGCTGCCCGGTCGCGGGCGCTGGGAACTCCACGACCTCACCGGTCGGCAGCCCGAAGGTGATCGGCTGATTGACCAGGAATATGGCGCAATTGGCCGGATGGTGGTGCATCACCGAGGTCTCGCCAGCCCCGTAGCGGATGCGAACCAGGCGGGCGACGTCATTCTCGAACTCGACCGAGTAGTGGTCCGGGTCGGCCGTCACGGCGTCCGGATACTCCGGGGTCGCCGCCGATCCCGCGGTTGCATCGTCCTTGAACTCGATGAGAATGAGCTCGCTCGCAGCGGCGCCCGTGTTCTCGGGGAGGTGAACGACCGCGTCGAAACAATCGACGTCTCCCAGGCCCCCGGTGTCCTCGGTCACGGCTCCTTCCGGATCCGTCATTTGCCAGGAAGCATCCCCGAGGGCTACGGCGCAGCTGGCGGGATGCCGGTGCATGACGGACCCCTCGCCCGGGCCGTAGGCGATACGCACGAGACGCACCGCGTCGTTCTCGAACTCGACCGAATAGTGGTCCGGGTCGGCGCTCACTGAATCCGGGTATTCCCGTGTCGGTGCTTCAGCGCAGCCGAGGGAATAGCAGACGAGGGCAATGGGAAGAAGCTTGGCGTGTTGCATCTTGGACCTCCTGGGCGGCGAAAGGAGAGTCTACCGGCTAAGGGAAGAGCGAATCCGCAACTCTGCTTTGCATGAGCTTGCAGACCATGAACGCCAAAGGCAAGTCGGTCGCTTGCGGCGTCAGCTTCAGTCAGCGGTCACGCCAGCGGTCACAGAACGAGGGGGAGTGAGTGAGGGAATTGCTTGACCGCCCGTAGGCTAGGCTTAAGTTGGCGTCCGAATCTCAAAAGTCGGGAGGTTGCAATGGGGATCCTGAAGATCCTGAGTGCCGTGCTCTTGCCCGTGGGCGTGGTCGGGCTGGCCGCCTGCGGCGGACAGGAAGAGGCGCGTCGTGCGGAGGCCGGCGGCGAGGCGGAGCGGTACCGGGCGGTGGTGGTGCCGGGCGGGCTCAGCTGGGAAGAGGCCAAGCGACGTGCCGAGGCAGATGGCGGCCATCTCGTCACGATTAGCTCGGCAGCGGAGAATGCGCTGGTTTACGGCCTGATCGCCGAGAATAACGACATCTGGGTGAACGTGGACGTGACCGTCGTCGGCGAAGAGGATCCGATTCAGGTCTCGATCGGTCCCTGGATCGGACTCTATCAGCCGCCCGGGTCAGCGGAGCCGGATGGAGGGTGGACCTGGGTCACCGGTGAGGCCATGAGCTATGGCAACTGGTCGAAGCAACCGGACGTCGAGGAGTCGGAGCCCAACGACATGGGAGGCGTCGAGCACTTCGGCCATTTCTTCGGGACCGGACTGAATAACTGGGCCAACACGTGGAACGACATGCCCAACGACGCGCCGGTGGACTTCGCTGAGGCCGGGGTCGAATTCGTAGGCGATGTCCAGGGCCCACGCGGCTACATCGTGGAGTTCGAGCGCTAAGCGAACCGAGGTCGGGACTCTCCAGCGCGGGTTTCCCAACCGTCAGACGAGCCCCGTTCCGTCGATCGCCCACAGGTCGGAGCGGGGCTCTGGCGTGTCCCGGCTGGCCGCTCCGCGACGGCCGGCCCGACTCGACGTCGCCCTTGACAGGGCGGGGTGGAGGCCGTACTTTGTTCGCACACCGAACAAAGCCGGGGCCGGCGGTGTTTACGGTGGAGCTGGTCGACTTCGGCACGGATAACGCGCCGGGCGCAGCGACGCCGCTGCCGACTCGGAGCACGAGCTCAGCTTCGACGCGAACTCGACACCGCCGCTGGCGACCGGCGTCTGGGTCAGCTACGAGATCCCGCTGACCGATTTCGTGGGCCTGGCGAGCAGGACGAACCTGGCGCAGCTGATCATCTCGAGCGGGGATCAGAACCCGAACAGCGTGTATGTGGACAACGTACTGTTCCACAAGTAGAGCGATCCCGGAGCGGCAGGGATGGGCCGTGCCACAGGAAAGAGCGCCGACCCGCTGAGGGAGCCGGCCGAGCGGCTCCCGGCCCGGCCACGCACACCGCGCCTGGCCGATTCGGTGCTGCGGCTGATCTGGCGGGCGCAACGGATCTCGCGCGCCGAGATCGCCCGCCAGACCGGGCTTTCCCGCTCGACCGTCTCGGAGATCGTCGCGGATCTCCTCCAGACGAGGCTCGTCGCTGAGCAGGGCGCCGGCCCGTCCAGCGGCGGCCGGCGCCCCATCGTGCTCGAATTCCAGGACGACGCGTGCGTCATCCTCGGCGTTGACGTCGGGGCCACGCACCTGGCAGTCGTCCTCACCGATCTGCGCGGCCGGGTGCTCGCCTGGAGGTCGGAGGAGCACTCGGTCCGTAGCGATCCGCAGGGAACCCGCACGCGGGTCCTCGAGCTTTGCGAGGCCTGCCTCGAGACCGGGAACCGGGAAAGGCTGATCGGGATCGGCGTCGGGGTCCCGAGCCCCGTCGATCCGCACGATCCTGATCGGCTGTCCGAGGTCGTCTTACCGGCTTGGGGTGGGCGCAGTGGGCTCGAGCGGCTCGAGACGCGGTTCGATGTGCCCGTGCTGATCGACAACGACGCCAACCTGGGCGCGCTGGCCGAGCGCTGGTGGGGCGCCGGCCGCGACGTCGACGACTTCGCCTACATCAAGCTGGCGACGGGCATCGGGCTGGGGCACATCCTCGGCGGCAAGATCTACCGGGGCGCCGCGGGCTTCGCCGGCGAGATCGGACACCTGGCGATGGACCCGCACGGCGAGCCG
>CAYFXF010000068.1:0-8149 GCA_964347085.1 uncultured Gemmatimonadota bacterium
TCATGGCGATCGGGTTCACGATCGGCGGATCGAGCTTCTCGTACTTGGGCGCCGACCCGTGCGTCGGCTCGAACACGGCGACCTCGTCACCGATGTTGGCCGAGCAGGCGAACCCGAGGCCACCGACCAGCCCGGCGAAGGCGTCGGATACGATATCGCCGAACATGTTGCCGGCGACGAGCACGGAGTAGTCCTCGGGGTTCTTGGTCAACCACATCATCTGGGCGTCGATGTTGGTCGACCAGAGCTGGATCTCCGGGTAGCCGGCGTGCACCTCCTTCGCCACCTCCTCCATCATCCCCGAGGTCTCGCGCAGCACGTTGGGCTTCTCGCAGACGGTCACCGACCGGTAGCCGTGCCGCTTGGCGTAGCGGAAGGCGGCTTCGACGATGCGCCGGCAGGCCAGCCGGGTGAAGAGCCGCACCGAGATCGCCATCTTCGAGCTGGGCACGTGGGCGAACGCCGCGAACTTGGGGTGCAGAGCCAGCGCCTCGCGAACGCCGGGCGGCGGGTCCGTCCACTCGATCCCGCAATAGAGCCCCTCTGTGTTCTGCCGGAATATGACGGCGTCCACGGCTGGCTCCTCGAAGCCGCCGCCCGCGGTTTGGCGGATGAAGTTCAGCGGGTTGCCCGGAAAGGAGCGGCAGGGCCGGATGCAGACATCCAGGTTGAAGGTCTGTCGCAGCCCGACGATCGGGCTGAAGTAGACGTGGCCCGCCTCGCGAAGCTCGGGGCGCAGCTCCCTTGCCGCCTGCGCCTTGGGCTTCGAGGTGATGGCGCCGAACAGTCCGAGCTTGTGTTGGCGCAGCAGCTCGATCGTGGCCTGGGGGAGAGGATTGCCCTCTGCGACCCAGCGCTCCCAACCGATGTCGGCGTGCACATACTCTGCGTCGAAGCCAACGGCCGCGAGCACACGGATCGCCTCAGGCAGGACGATCTTGCCGATGCCGTCGCCCGGCATCGCGACTACCGTGTATCTGGCCATGTATGTCCGCTTCTTTTCGAGCCTGGGCAGGTTGTCACTCGCTTGCTCCCTCTTTCAATCCGAGCCGCTGACGGACGAGGTTCTCGATCCCGCCGGCCACCACCAGCGACTGCGGCACCGAGCCCAGCGGCGCGAAGCGGAAAGTCGCGCCTCGGCACGTTGCCGTGGCCTGCGTGAAGTCGATCTCCAGCTCGTCACCCGGCACGATCGTCAGCTCGTCCGCCGCGACGGCATCGGCTAGGTCGGACTTGAGGCGGTCGACCAACTCCCGACACTCGACGCAGAGGAAGCCATTGTTGAACGCGTTGCGCAGATAGGTCTGCGAGAAGCTTGCCGCGACGACCAGCGGTATGTCCGCCGCTTGCAGCGCGGTCACCGCCTGCTCGCGGCTCGAGCCCGTGCCGAAGTTGTAGCTTCCCACCACGATATCGCCGGGTCCCACCAGATCGCGAAACGCCGGATCGTAGTTCTCCATCACCACGCGCGCCATCTGGTCGCGGGTCATGTTGTCGCGATAGGTGTAGTCCTTACCATAGATGCCGTCGGTGTTCAGGTTGTCCTGCGGCAGGAAGACGAGCCGACCGCGGATGCGCTCCGGGAAGCCCGGCACGATCTCCACCGACTCGGGCCCACCGTCGGCCCGGTGCGCGAGCGGCGTGAAGCTGTAGCGGGGTCGCTGGCCGTCCGAGGGTCGTGGCCCGGTGATGTAGCCGGCGACCGCAGAGGCGGCGACAACCGCCGGGCTCCCGAGGTAGGCCTGCGCGTCACGCGAGCCCATCCGGCCTTTGAAGTTCCGGTTGGTGGCCGAGATCCCGACCTCACCAGGTTCGAGCAGCCCCGCCCCAAGCCCGATGCAAGGGCCACAGCCCGGGGGCAGGGTGCGGGCCCCTGCCTCGACCAGGGCGCTCCAGGCGCCGCTGGCCTCCGCCTCGCGCTGAATCTCGGAGCTGGCCGCTGCCACGTAGAACTCCACCCCGTCGGCGACCTTGCGGCCGCGGATGACGCGAGCGGCCGCCTCGAGGTCTTCGAGCCGACTGTTCATGCAGGAGACCAGGTACGCCTTTTGAACCGCGATTTTCTGGCGCTCGATCTCGGTCACGGCGTGCATCTCTTGCACCGTGTCGGGACCCGAGACATGCGGGCTCACCTGGCCGAGGTCGAGTTCGATGCGTGCGGCATACGGCGCGTCCGGGTCAGGGCGCGGCGGATCAGCCGCCCAGCGCTTGAGCTCGGCGTCGCTCAAACGGTCGAACGATCCGCGGGCCTCCAACAGCCGCTTGCGCGACCTGAGGTAGTCGAGCGTGACGTCGTCGACCGGGAACCAGCCAACGAGGGCGCCCCACTCGGTCGTCATGTTCGCGATTGCCAAACGCTCGCCCATGCTGAGGCTCGCCACGCCTGGGCCGACGAACTCCACCGCGGCGTTCAGCACTTCGCCCTGGTTGTAGAGGCCGCACAGGGTGATGATCACATCTTTGCCCGTCGCCCCATCGCGCAGCTGGCCCGTCAGCACGACCTCCACACCGCGCGGCACCTGCCACCAGAACTCGCCCGTCGCCCAGATCGCCGCCGCGTCGGTTCGCACGACCGGTGTGCCCAGCGCGCCGAGCGCCCCGTACATGTTGGAGTGGGAATCGGAGGCCACAACGAGCGAGCCGGGCACCACGTAGCCGTGCGCCACCATGATCTGATGTCCGATGCCCGCACCGGCCGGGTAGAAGTCGACGCCCTGCTTGCGCGCGAAAGCCTCGATCTCCTGGTACTTGGTGAGGTTGGCTTCCGAGACGTTCTGGATGTCGTGGTCGAGGGTGAAAACGGCTTGCCGCGGATCGAGGATGCGCGTGGCGCCGATCGCTCGAAACTTCTTGATCACCGGTGCCGTGTTGTCGTGGGTCATCACGTGGCGCGGCCGAAGCGAGACCACGTCGCCCGCGCGGAGCGGGCGGTCCGGGCCTTCGGTCATGTGGCGCTGTGCGATCTTCGCGACGACGGTCTGTCCCATCGCTACCTTCCGATGCCGCTCAGCGGTCGGCCCGGCAGAGGTCCATCAGCCGGGTTACCGAGTCCAGCTGGTCAAGACTCCAGACCGCCTTTTTCAGGCGCTGGCGAGCGTTCTTAGAGAGCACCGGCGCGGCTAGCGCGTCGAACTTCTCTTCAATCTCCTCATCGCTTAGCGGGTTGCGGGGGTCGCCCTTCGGATAGTCGAGCTGCTCGCGCAGATGGCGGCCATCGGTCGTGTAGATTTCCACGACGACCCGCTGAAGTTCCGGGAAAACCGCCTCGATATCGGGGTCGGCCACGACCTCGACCTTGTCCAACTGCTCCCGAATTCTCGGTTCCATGATCTTCTCGGGCTCGAACTGGGCCGGCGTTACCTGTCGATCAACGATGGCTGCGGCGATCACATAAGGCAGGCTGTGGTCGGCAGTCTCCTTAGTACGCGGATCGTACTTCGAAGGGTCGGCCAGGATATCAGCCGCGCGCGCCAGCGAATAGATCTGCACCTTCTCGATCGCTTCCGGCTGCAGATCGTGCTCCTCGACCAGCTTGAGCACGGCGGAGATCGGCGCGTGGGTGAGCGCCTCGGTCGGGAACGCCTTCATCCCACAGCGCTCGATTCGCCAGGCCTCCCCGAGCCCACCGGTGAGCAACTCGAGCTTCCATTCCGGGCCCAGACAATGGACGAGCCCCTCCTTGCCGTCGATCACGTGCTCCGGTCCCGTATAACCCTTCTCGGCCAGGAGCGCCGCCATGACTCCGGCTTGCGTCGCCATCGGATCGACCGTGTTCTTCATCATCGTCAGCTTGCCCGCCGTCACGGCGCCCAGCGTGGCGTGGTGCGAGGCGGAGATGCCGATGGCATGTTGAATCTCCTCCCAGTTGAGCCGCAGCAGGCGCCCGGCGACGATCGGCGAGACGAACGCCGTGAGCGTCGCGTGGTGCCAGCCCCGCTCGCGGATGCCCGGAAAGGCCGTCTCGCAGAACCGCATCTCGAATTCGTGGCCCAAGACGATGCCGACTATAAGCTCCTTGCCGTCGCTCCCCTGGCGCTCGGCACAGGCGATAGCGGCCGGGATGATGTCGGATGGATGAGACGGGTCCTGCTGCCAGTAAATATCGTTATAGTCCATGACGCGGACCATCAGCGCATTGGCGAGCGTCGCCGAGACCACGTCAGTCTTCTTGCCGCTGCCGAGGATAGTGGCCGGGCCACTCCCGGCCACCTCATCCAGCACGTCGAGCGCGTGCTGCGTGTCCTCCTGACGATAACCGCCAAGGGCACAACCCAGCGAGTCGAGGGTGTAGCGACGCGCCTCATGAACAGCCTCCTCACCGATGTCGTCGAACTTGAGGCCGGCGGCCCAGCGTGACATCTCAGCGGTGATCGTCTCTGACATCGGAACTCTCCTCGCGTACCCCGGCTGCCTCAGCGGGGCAGATTCTTGAAGGGCAGGAAGCTCATGAAATCGGCGTGATGCACGATGTAGGCTTCGGTGCTACGCTTGACCAGGTCACCCTCCGCCGCGTGTGCCGCGATGATGTGGCAGACCGCGTCGGGGACGCCGCATGACAGCGCGAGTGCCACGCCTGTAAACGGGTGGCGAAGCGCCTTGCCCCGCTCGCTCTGCCGGGCCCGGCCCTCGGCTCGCTCATACTCCAGCAGCTTGCCAACGTCGGCGAGGATGGCACCGGCGATCACCGTGTCGAGATCGATCTCCAGCGCCCGGCCGAGAAACTCTTGCATCGCCTCCCCCGCACGACGCGCGATGTGGACCACGCAGCGCTTGTGCTCCATGAAGCTGGCGGGGCAGTCGGGGACCAGCAGGGTGAAGGGGATCTCGTCGAGATCCTCGGGCTCGAGCGGGCTCAACTCGAAGGCCCGCACCCAGGTCTGGGTGACTTGTTCTCGCAGCTCAGGGCTCTGGATCCACTCCAGCTCCGGCCAGAGCTGCACCACCGCTTCCCGCATCCGTCTCTCTCCCGGTTGCCGGGCACGTAGGATTCGTGCGCTCGCTCGCCTTCTCGAGGCCTGATCGCAGGTGGGCCTTGGACCTTAAGAATATCCGTTCGGCTGCGGTCGGGACAGGCACCGGCAGCCGGTTTCGGCCCGGCACGTTCGAGCGGCGAGTTGACGCTGCTCGCGGTCCCGAGGTGCTCGGTCCGGCGAGTAGACCGCTTATTGACACAGGCCGCGGACCCGCTATCATAGCGCGTCCGCGCCAGAATGCTCGAACTCCACCAATTTCGTCAGCGGTTTCGTCTAACTCCGAACCCGGGAGGCACGTGTGACCGACTCGCGTCGTGAATCGACGTCCGAGCCGTCAACCGAGCTCGACGGACATCCTAAGGGCACCCTGGCCGTGGTGGGGGTCTACGGCCTGCTCTTCGCGCTCGGCTGGCTCGTCCTCTACTTCTTCGTATTCGTTCCGCGCGGGGCGCTGACGGGTTGAGGCGGCCATGCACGTCGACTTATACGAGAAGATTTGGATGTGGGCCGCCGCCGCCATCATCGTCGTCTTCCTCGCCTCGATCGGCTTCACCACGTTCGGTCGGGCCATCCAGCCGCCCAGCCACGTCGAGATGATCGACCCGGATAGCGTGCGGGGCGACCGGGAGTTCGGGAGCCCCGGCGTGACGATCCACGAGGACGGAAGCGTCACCGTGGTCGTCCAGGCGTTCATGTACGCCTTCCTGCCTAACGAGATCCGCGTGCCGCGCGGCCGTCCGGTCACCTTCCGGCTCACGAGCCCGGATGTGATTCACGGATTCCAGATTGTGCAGACCAACGGCAACACGATGGTCGTGCCGGGCTATGTGAGTCAGTTCACGACGACGTTCAGCCAAGCCGGCGACTACTTGATCGTCTGCAACGAGTATTGCGGCCTGGGCCATCACGTCATGCACGCGCGGCTCATCGTCGAGGATGGCGTGACGGCGGGAAGGGGAGGTGGGCGATGATCCGCTCGGCCCGGCTCGCGCTGGCGAACATCTGGGTGGCGATCGCGGCTTTCACGGTGGCCGCCGCGATGGCGCTCATGCAGGCGCTCTCGCGCGCCGACCTCGATCTGCCGTGGCGGACCGCAAGGATGTACTACCTGTCGGTCACCGCGCACGGCGTCCTGATGGCGTTGGTCTTCACCACCTTCTTCATCATGGGGCTGGGGTATGTCCTCGTCGAGCGGTCGCTCGACCGCCCGATCGCGATGAGGAAGTTGGCCTGGGGCTCGTTCTGGGTGGCGCTGGTTGGGACCGCGGCCGCGGCCTGGGCGATCGCGGCGGGCAAGGCAACGGTTCTCTACACCTTCTACCCGCCGCTCAAGGCCCATCCGGCTTTTTATATCGGCGCAGCGTTGCTGGTGATCGGCTCCTGGGGCTGGTGTTGGGTGATGGCGCGCACCTACCTGGCCTGGAAGCGTGAAAACCCAGGCCTGCGTACGCCGCTGCCGGTCCACGGGATGATGACGACGATCATCATCTGGGTCCTGGCCACGCTGGGGGTAGCGACCGAAGTGGTCGTGCTGCTCATCCCCTGGTCACTGGGCGTGGTGGACAAGGTCGATCCGATCCTCGCTCGCATCCTCTTCTGGTGGTTCGGCCATCCACTCGTCTATTTCTGGCTGATTCCCGCCTACGTCATCTGGTATACGGTCGCACCCAGGATCGCCGGTGGTAAGCTGTTCAGCGATCCGCTGGCCCGACTGGTCTTCGTACTTTTCATCCTGCTCTCGACGCCGGTCGGCTTTCACCACCAGTTCCTCGACCCGGGCGTAAGGGCGGGTTGGAAGCTCTTTCACTCGTTCAACACGCAGTGGATCCTCTTTCCGAGCTTCGTCACGGCGTTCACCGTGATCGCCTCGTTCGAAGTGGCTGGGCGCATGAAAGGAGCGCGCGGCTATCTCGATTGGATCGAGAAGCTGCCCTGGGGCGATCCGTCATTCTCGAGCGTGGCGCTGGCGATGATCATCTTCGCCATCGGCGGGTTCGGCGGCGCCATCAACGCCGCCTACAGCATGAACGCGATGGTCCACAACACCGCCTGGGTCCAAGGCCACTTCCACCTGACGGTTGGGACCGCGACCGCCCTCACCTTCATGGGCGCCGCTTACTGGCTCGTGCCTCGGCTCAGCGGGCGCGAGCTGGAGCTGTCGCTGCTGGCCCGCATCCTACCTTGCCTCTGGTTGGGTGGCATGCTGCTCTTCTCGGTGTCGAACCACCTGATGGGCCTGAAGGGTATGCCCCGGCGCGTTTACCAGTTCGACTATGGCGGCAGCGAAATCGCCGACCAGTGGCTGGCCGGCACGGGGATCTCGGCGCTGGGAGGCTTCTTTCTCTTCGCCAGTTCTCTCTGCTTCATCGCTGTCATGTTCGGCACCGGGCTGGCCGGCAAAAAGGTGGGTGCTCAGCCGATCGAGTTCGCGGAGCCGCTCGAGCCGCCCGGCG
Source organism: uncultured Gemmatimonadota bacterium (assembly GCA_964347085.1). Taxonomy (GTDB): domain Bacteria; phylum Gemmatimonadota; class Gemmatimonadetes; order Palauibacterales; family KS3-K002; genus CAYFXF01. The sequence goes on from CAYFXF010000068.1 coordinate 7,427, forward strand.
ATAAAGCGCGCATCCTCGACAAGCTCTGGATCTGGATCGTCATTGCGATCATCCTGATCGCCGCCGCCTATGCCTATCCGATCGCCGAGCATCTGGCGACGCCGCGCTTCGGGGCGCGGGGCCTGTCGCCCTTCTAACTCCAAGCACATCTGACGCGAGGTCGGCGGGGAGCCCCTGCGCGGGGCCCTCTGCGGCTCAGACGCGCGCCTTACGCGTTGCGGGCCAGATGAGGACGGGACGCTCAGCCGTCTCGATCAGTGGTCCAACCACGGGTCGGGCCCGGTGATAAGCGCTCGAGTCGGTCTCGTCTTCGGTGAGGATTGTGAGCAGCGAGGCGTTGCAGCGCTGCGCCTGGTGGAGCAGTGTGGTTGCTACATCACCTTCGTTGGTGATGGTCTCCAGCTCGACGCCCGAGCACTCCCGGCGGCCGCCCTTCGTGCGCGAGGCTGCGACGCGAACGGCCCGCAGGCGCCCTTGGCCGAACCACTCCTGTAGGCCGGCCAGCGACTGCTCGAAGCTCTCCGGGGTTTTCACGGCAACGAGGATCTGATCGCTGAGCGATCCCGCGATCGGGCCGGGCGGCAAATAGAGGATCGGGATGCCGAGAGAACGGAGCGGCGACGAGACTCGTTCCAGGTCCCAATCTGTCCCGTCGGGCGCGCCCGAGATGACTACGATGTCCACGACGCGCATCCGGGCGAGCTCGGAGATCCACTTGATGGG
>CAYFXF010000069.1:0-502 GCA_964347085.1 uncultured Gemmatimonadota bacterium
TGGTGGTGGCGTTCAACGAGCAGGTGCTGTTGGGTCGGGTCGAGCTGGGCGCGCTGGCCGAAGACGCGATCGTGCTGATCGAGAACATGTGGGCGACCCACCCCGACACCGACATCCAGGCCGAGTGGAAGGCGGGGCTTGAGGAGCTCTCGACACACAAATACCGGATCGTCGAAGTCCCGATGGAGGAGGAGTGCCTGAAGGTCGTGGACGACGCGCGCCGCGGCAAGAACATGTTCGCGCTCGGCCTGCTCGTCTGGATCTACGATCGCGACATCGAGCTGGTTCGCGATCAGATCGCGCATCAGTTCCGCAAGAAGAGCGAGGAAGTCTACGAGCGGAACGTGAAGCTGTTGGAGCTCGGCTACGCCTGGGCGGAAGCGAACCTCGACTTCCGCATCGAGGTGCCGACGGTCAAGTCCGACGTCACGATGGTCGTGATGAGCGGGAACGAGGCGCTCGGCATGGGGGCGATCGCCGCGGGCCTGGAGCTCTGCTCGAT
>CAYFXF010000069.1:512-5315 GCA_964347085.1 uncultured Gemmatimonadota bacterium
CCAAGCGGAGGACGAGATCGCCGCCGTCGGCGTGGCGATCGGCGCCTCTTATGCCGGGAAGGTCGCCTACACGATCACCTCGGGCCCAGGCCTCTCGCTCAAGCAGGAGTTCATAGGCCTGGCGGTGATGCTCGAGATACCGCTGGTGGTGGTGGACGTACAGCGGGGCGGTCCGAGCACGGGGCTACCGACCAAGGTCGAGCAGTCGGACCTGTTTGCGGCGACGTTCGGTCAGCACGGCGATGCGCCGCACGTCGTGCTGGCACCGGCGACGATCGAGGAGTGCTTCCACGTGATGGTGACGGCGCGACGGATCGCCGAGACCTTCCGCGTTCCGGTGATCGTGCTGACCGACGCCAACCTGGCGACCGGCGTGCAGCCGTTCCCGCGGCCAGAGCTCGATCCACGCTGGCAGCAAGCGCCGTTCAGCTTGACGCCGGTCGCGGAGGCGAAGCCGCCCTACGACTGGGACCCGCGCACCGGCCTCTCGACGCGCCGCGTGCCGGGTCAGCCGGGCGGCATGTACACGGCTACCGGCCTATCGCACGACGAGTGGAGCAAGGTCGCCTACGACCCGGAGAGCCACGAGCGCGGGTGCCAGATGCGCAGCCGCAAGCTCGCCGTGTTGCAGGGCACGCTGCGGCCGCCGGAGGTGCACGGCGACGAGTCGGGCGAGCTGCTGGTGGTCGGCTGGGGTAGCACGCGAGGTGCGATCGAGGAGGCGGTGGACCGGGCCCGTGCGGAGGGGCTCTCGGTCTCGTCCTGTCACCTCACGTTCCTCGCGCCGTTGGAACCCGGCTTGAAGGAGATCTTCGGCCGCTTCGAGCGGGTGATGACGGTCGAGATCAATTACAGCGACGGTCCAGACGATCCTTATATAACGGAAGAAAATCGGCGCCGGGCCCAGCTTTGCTGGCTGCTGCGCGCCGCGACGCTGGTGGATCTCGACTGCTGGTCGCGGGTGCCCGGACAACCGCTCAGGCCCGGCAATATCTTCAGCGTGATCCGCCAGCGACTCGCCATGGGGGTGGGTGTATGACGCATTACGGTTGCTCGCTGCTGAGCTGCGGGATCATCGATGAGCGCAGCTTCGAGCTGGAAGATTACCAGGGCGCGGTGGCCCGCTGGTGCCCAGGGTGCGGCGATCACAGCATCCTGACGGCGGTTCAGCGGCTTCTGGAAGAGGAACAGCTCAAGCCCGAGGAGACCGTGTTCGTCTCCGGCATCGGGTGCTCGAGCCGCTTCCCGCATTATCTGAACACGTACGGCTTCCACGGCCTGCACGGCCGCGCGCTGCCCGTGGCCATGGGCATCAAGCTCGAGCGGCCGGAGCTCAAGGTGTTCGTGGTGATGGGGGACGGCGACTGCTGTTCGATCGGCGCCGGCCACTGGGTGCATGCGGTCCGCTACAACGTCGAGATGGTGGCGCTCATGCTCGACAACAGCATGTACGGGCTGACGAAGGGGCAGACATCGCCCACGACGCCCGCCCACTTCCCGAGCAACACGCAGCCGCTCGGCAGCTACCTCGAGCCGCTCAATCCGCTTGAGGCGACGCTGGGAATCTCCAACGCGTCGTTCGTGGCGCAGGCGGCCGAGTGGATCCCGGCGCACCTCTTTGCTGTCCTCAAGGCGGCCTACCACCACAAGGGCTTCGCCTTCGTGCGGATCCTGCAGCGCTGTCCGATCTACACGGCTTCGATCTACGATGAGGCTGTGCGTAGCCCGGATGCGATCGAGTTGTTGGTCCACGACGACGGCGTGCACGTGCCGGATCTGGATCAGATTTACAAGAACCATCTCATCCACAATCCGCGCGACCTCGACGCAGCCCGACGGCTGGCGCGGCCCAGCGGTCGGGTCCGCTTAGGGGTCTTCTATCGTAACGAGGACCTGCCGCGCTACGAGGAGTTGCGCGAGTTGCCGGCGCACACCGCGGAGGAGAGGGTCAAGCTCCTGAATGAGGAGTTAGATCGCTATGCCGTCTGACCCACGCCTGGAAGTCGCTCTGCGCGCCGTCGCCGGACCGATCGATCGCTACCGGTCGGCCGTGGTCAGCACGGTGGAAGAGGTGCGCGGCTACCTCGAGAGCCACCCCTCGGGCGGCGGTCCCGCAGATGGGGGCGTGGCCGCACGGCTCGGCGCCTTCGCCGCGGGGCGGATCGATTTCGACCGCTTCTCGAGCCTGCTGACCGATGCGCCAGCCGAGGACCCGGAGCAGCTCCGCAAGGTGGAGAAGGCCTTCGACCTACTGCGGCTGATCGCCTCGGGCGACGAGGAGCTCTTCCGGGTGCGGGTCAAGTCGGGCGCCCGGCTGCGTGATGTGGTGGCGGCACGCTTGGGTGAGGTCGGCCGCGCCTTCGCCGCGGCGCGGCTCGCCGGCATGGCCCGCGCGGGCAGCCTGAACTCCACACGGGCGGAGGACCTGCTCCTGCCGCTCGGCTTCGAGCGCTGGAACGCGGCGGAGCGCCAGCTCGCGCCGCCGCTGGTGGTCGAGCTGGCCGGTGACGACCTGCACGCCGGCGACCTGGCCGAGTTTCTGGATGGGAGCGTCAAGATCGTGCTCGTGGTGGAAGGTGACGCGGCGCCGGCACCGCTCGTCCGCCTGATCACCCCCTCGACCTTCGTGTTGCAGACCGCGGACGAGACGGGTTTGGACCGTTTCACGGCGGCGGAGGGACCGGCGGTCGCGGCGCTTCTGCCCGAATCAGCGGCGCGCTTCATACACGACCCGGCGCGTGGCATGGGGCCGGGGGAGCGCCTCGAGGTCCTTTACCTGCCCGAGGGGCAACCCAAGCAGCCGGTCGGCGGAATCAGCGTACGGCAACAGAGCGACGAGCTGGAGCAGCTGCGGGCGCTCTCGACGACGGGGGCCGCGCAGGCGGCCCCGGCCGCGGGCGCCGCGGCTGCGGGGCCGGTGGAGTCGGCGGCGGTGGAGAGCCCCGTGGACAAGCTGGCAGCGTGGCTCCTGAGCCAGGCCGACCTGAGCAACCTCGAGTAGCCGACGATGAGCGTGACGGCGGTCCTCGTTTCGGTCTTGATCCTCGGAGGTGTCGCTCTGACCTTCGCGATCCTGATCGCGGTCGCGAACCAGAAGCTCCGCGTCTGGGAGGACCCGCGTATCGAGGCCGTCGCCGAGCTGCTCCCCGGGTCGAACTGCGGCGCCTGCGGATCCGCCGGCTGCCGGGTCTTCGCCGAGGAGCTGGTCGCCGGCGATCGACAGCCCGCGCAGTGCACCCAGCTGGGCCGGGACGATGTGATCGATATCGCCGACTATCTGGGCGTCGAGGCCGGAGAGGCGGTGAAGCGCGTGGCACGGCTGCTCTGCGCCGGCGGCTCGAACGTCACGGCGCGCTGGGCCGAATACCGCGGTATCGAGACCTGCGGGGCCGCGGCGGCGGTCGCCGCCGGCGGCAAGGGCTGCGCCTGGTCGTGCCTGGCGCTCGCGGACTGCGAGCGCTCCTGCGATTATGACGCGATCTACATGAACGAGGTGGGCCTACCGGTCGTGATCCCCGACCGCTGCACGGCCTGTGGGGATTGCGTTGAGGCCTGCCCGCGCGACCTGTTCGTGATCATGCCGATCGAGCAGAAGCTCATCGTGCAGTGCAAGAGCCTGCTCGAAGGTGACGAGGCCGAGGAACTCTGTCAGGTCGCCTGCACGGGCTGCGGCCTCTGCGTACAAGACGCGGCGCCCGGCCTGATCGAGATGGAGGACGGCCTGGCGGTCGTCGACTACAGCAAGAACGAGCTCGCCGATCCCGGCGCGACCGCGCGCTGCCCGACGGGTGCGATCGTCTGGATCGAGGGTCAGCAGTTCGCTCAACTGCCCCAACCAGCACGGAGTGAAGTCGCATGAAGCTGAAGAAAGCTAAATCTCAGCCGCAGGCGCCGCGCTTCCCGGGAATCCGTACGGCGGTGGACGGCAGTGAGGCGGTCGTCGCGATGGAGACCGCGGCGAGCGAAGGTGCAGGCGCTTATCCGATCACGCCGTCGACTCAGATGGGTGAGGGCTGGGCCGCGGCCGTTGCGGCCGGCCGGCACAACGTGAACGATCGCAAGCTCATCTTCTTCGAGCCCGAGGGCGAGCACGCGGCCGCCGCGGTCACGGCCGGTATGAGCATGACCGGCCTCCGGGCCACCAACTTCTCGAGCGGCCAGGGGATCGCCTACATGCACGAGTCGCTCTACGCGGCGGTCGGCAAGCGGCTGACCTACGTGCTCAACATCGCCTGCCGCGCGATGACCAAGCACGCCCTCAACGTGCATGCCGGCCACGACGACTACCACGCGATCGATGATACCGGCTTCTTCCAGCTGTTCGGCAAGAACGTGCAGGAGATCGCGGACCTCAACCTGATCGCCCACCGCATCGCCGAGCTCACGCTCACGCCCGGCGTCTGCGCGCAGGACGGCTTTCTAACCAGCCACGTGATCGAGTCGGTGCTGTTGCCGGAGCGCGAGCTCGTGAAGGAGTATCTGGGCGATCCGTCCGACATCATCGAGTCGCCCACGCCTGCCCAGCGCATGGTGTTCGGCGAGGTGCGCCGCCGCATCCCGGAGATGTTCGATCTCGATTATCCCGCCATGCTCGGCGTGGTGCAGAACCAGGACAGCTACGCCCAGGGCGTGGCGGCCCAGCGGCCCTTCTTCTTCGACCATGTGCAGGAGCTCGCCGACCAGGCGCTGGATGAGTACTACGCGCTCACCGGCCGGCGCTACGCCCGCGCCTCCGGCTACCGGCTCGACGACGCCGAGTACGTGATCGTCGGGCAGGGCTCCGTGGTGCCGACCGCGGAGGCG
>CAYFXF010000069.1:5325-7905 GCA_964347085.1 uncultured Gemmatimonadota bacterium
TCTGGAACGCCGAGGCCGTCGCCGATTACCTGCGCGAGACGCGCGGGCTCAAGGTCGGCGTGCTCAACCTCACCATGTTCCGGCCGTTCCCCGCGGACCTAATCACCCGGCTGCTCGAGGGTAAGAAGGCGGTGGCCGTGCTCGAGCGGACCGACCAGCCGCTGGCCGTCGACCTGCCGATACTGCGTGAGGTGCGTGCGGCGATGGGCCAGGCGCTCGAGAACGGGCGGGCCGCCGCCGGCGCGACCCCGCACCCCGGCCTCGCCGCCTCTAAGCCGGAGCGGGTGCCGGAGTTCTTCTCCGGTGTCTACGGCCTCGGGAGCCGCGACCTGCAGCCGGGCGACCTCGTCGCCGCGGTCGACAACATGCTTCCGGGCGGCCGCGCCAAGCGCCTCTTCTATCTGGGGGTCGACTTCGTGCGCAAGGGCACGCGACTGCCGAAGCTTCAAATCTGGCAAGAGCGGCTGCTCGAGTCCTACCCGGACCTTTCGGAGCTGGCCCTGGACCCGGCCGGTAACTTCAACCTGATGCCGGAAGGCTCGATCTCCATCCGCATCCACTCGATCGGCGGCTGGGGTGCCATCACGACGGGCAAGAACCTGGCGATGACCGCCTTCGAGCTGCTGGGCCTGCACATCAAGGCGAACCCGAAGTACGGCTCGGAGAAGAAGGGCCAGCCCACGACGTTCTACGGCACGCTGGCCAAACATCCAATCCGGCTGAACGCCGAGCTGAAGCACGTGAACGTCGTGCTCTCGCCCGACCCCAACGTGTTCCGGCACTCGAACCCGCTGGCCGGACTGGCGGAGGGCGGCGTGTTCGTGATCCAGAGCGACCTCGAACCGCAGGAGCTCTGGGAGACGTTCCCGGCCTCCGCACGGCGCGAGCTGCGTGAGAAGGACCTCAAGGTCTATTCCGTCGACGCGTTCAAGATCGCCTCTGAAGAGGCCAGCGATCCCGAGCTCCGCTATCGGATGCAGGGGGCGGCTTTCATGGGCGCTTTCTTCCGCACTTCACCGCTGATGGAGCGCGAGGGGCTGACCGAGGAGAAGCTGTTCGAGGGGATCCGGGCCCAGCTCGCCAAGAAGTTCGGATACCTCGGCGAGCGGGTCGTGGAGGACAACCTGCGCGTCATCCGGCGCGGATTCGAGGAGGCACGGCAACTCGATCACGCGGCGTTCAGCGCGGGCGGCGACGAGGCCGCCGCGATGCCGCGGATGCCCGCCGTGCTCGACGGCTCGGGCTGGCGAGATGGGTTCGGCAACCCCGGCCGCTTCTGGGAGCAGGTCGCCTCCGTCTACAAGAGCGGCGACGACCCGATCGCCGACCCGTTCGCCGCGCTGAGCGCCATCCCGGCCGCGACGAGCACGATCCGCGACATGACGGATGTCCGCTTCGAGGTGCCGGAGTTCGTCGCGGACAAGTGCACCGGCTGCGCCCAGTGCTGGACCGTCTGTCCGGACGCGGCGATCCCCGGCGTGGTGAACTCGGTAGAGCAGGTGATCGAGGCGGCGATCGTCGCGGCGCAGGACGGGCGCTCGCTCGACCGCATGCGCCAGATCGTCAAGCCGCTGGCGGCCGAGTCACGCCGGATCATGAAGGGCGTGCCGTTCACGACCTTCGCCGACGTGCTGTCGCAAGCCTACAAGAGCGTGGTCGAGAAGCTGAACTGGGACGCTGAGCGGCGAAAGGCGCTGGACGATGAGTTCGCGCCCGTCTACTCGGCGCTGGCCGACTTTCCGCTCGCCAAGACCGCACCCTTCTTCGACCTACCCGAGTCGCAGGCGAAGGGGACGGGGGGTCTCCTCTCGATCACCGTCAACCCCGAAGCTTGCAAGGGTTGCAACCTCTGCGTGGAGGTCTGCCCCGACCAGGCGCTGATCACGGTGAAGCAGGACGAGGACGTGGTCGACAAGCTGCGCCGCAACTGGCGGCTCTGGGAGTGGCTGCCGGACACCGACGACCGCTACGTCAACATCGGCAACCTCGACGAGGGGATCGGGGTCCTGTCGTCGCTGCTGCTCAAGAAGGACAACTACCGCACGATGTTCGGTGGCGACGGGGCGTGCATGGGCTGCGGTGAGAAGACGGGGGTGCACCTGGTGCTGTCGGCGGTGAACGCGGTGATGGGGCCGCGGATCGAAAGACACGTGAAGAAGCTGGAGGAGTTGATCGCCGGGCTCGACGCGAAGGCGCGCGATCTGCTGGCGGCGGACGCCGACCTCGACGCGGTGAGTCTGGCGGAGGGCCACGAGGTTGAGGTCCCGGTCGAAGTGGGCAAGAAGGAGCAAGTGCAGCGGATCGCCAAGATGATCCGCGACCTCAAGGACCTGCACTGGCGCTACGTCGAAGGGCCGAGCGGCCACGGCCGCGCGCGGACCGGCTTCACCAACGCGACCGGGTGCTCGTCGGTGTGGGGCAGCACCTATCCGTACAACCCCTACCCGTTCCCCTGGACGAACCACCTGTTCCAGGACGCCCCCTCGATCGCGATCGGCATCTTCGAGGGGCACATGCGGAAGATGGCGGACGGTTTCATCGCGATCCGCCGGGCCGAGCTGGAGCTGAACGGCGAGTACG
>CAYFXF010000070.1:0-5016 GCA_964347085.1 uncultured Gemmatimonadota bacterium
TACTCGCTGCTGGGCTTCGCCCCGAATTTCTGCATGGGCGATCTCCCCTGCACGCCGGTCCGCCAGGCGCGCGAGGCGGAGGCGGCGGCGCGCGGCGCCGGCCTGGTGAACGTGCGGATCGGGAACCGTCAACTGCTGGGCCTGGGCTGGGGCTAGCCGCCTGGTTGACAGGCCACGCGGCGGACGCCAGACTGGGGGGTTAGTTTGCCAGCCATGCTTGGGCCGTACCGACTGACGCGGACGAGCCCCAAACCCCGGAGGAGGGCCGCTCTATGAGTCCACGCAGCATCATCCTGCCAGCGGCCGCGCTCGCGCTGACCCTGGCGGCGTGCGAGCCGGCGGCTCGCCAGGAAACGGAATCGACGATGACTGCCGCCTCGGCGCCCGCCGACGCCAAGGCGCTCGTCGATCGCTATTACGCCGTGGTAAACAACAGGAACCGTGATGCCTACGTGGAGCTGTTCACCGCCGATGTGCAGCTGTGGACGCCGGGGGAAACCCTGACGGGCGCGCAGGCGCTGCTGGAGAGGGACATGACCTGGTTGGCCGCGTTCCCCGACGCGCGCGTCACCTCGATCCGCAAGATTGCCGACGGACCCTTCGTGGTGAGCGAGAACCGGTTCAGCGGGACGCATACGGCGCCGCTCGTGACGCCGGAGGGCGAGATCGCGCCGACCGGCAAGCCGGTCGACGTCCCCTACGTCACGGTGTTCGAGGTTACCGGCGGCAAGCTGAAAGCGCAGCGCATCTACTACGACCAGATGACCCTGATGACCCAGTTGGGCCTGGCGGAGTAATGGCATCGGCCACTCAGCGACGCAACGAAGCCCGGAGGAGCGATCCTCCGGGCTTCGCGTTTCCGCCCGGGACGTACGAACTGGTGGAATGCCAGCAAGGGGCTCGCTGCCAGCCTACGGCTCGTACCTCCTGGTTAGCGCTTCAGCGAGTACGAGCTCTCCCAGGTCCCCATGTTCCCGTCAGGAAACGCGGGGTCCACCCTCCACGTGCCGTTCCCCGTTATCCCGGAGTACTTACCGAACCCGGCGTAAAGCCCGAAGCTACCGCAGCCGTTCGGGCAGTCCGCGGTGCCGACCTTATCCCTCCGCCACCAGTAGGAGACACCGTCGCCGGCGGCGTCGCGGCCGTAACAGGAGCCGCTGGCCGCGATGGGCGTCCCGTCCTCTGAGCTCACAAACAGCCCGACGCAGTCAGCCTTCTGATTGTCGAGCGGGTGGTTCGGGTCCTCGGCGAAGGTCGCCTGGTGGTAATGGCTGACCTGGACCGTTCGCCCGTCCGGCAGCTCGGTCACATCGCTGGAGAGGATCTGGGTGGCGAACCGACCTTTTCCACTGCCGGAGCGCTGGGCGAACAGCAGGCTCGGCCCGGCGAGCACGAGGATCAATGTGGCGCAGAGTGCTCGAGTGTACATGCTTTACCTCCGTTTCGCGTCAGTCGATCAAAGGTTCCTAAGCTGTGGCCGTGTGTCAGCCCAACTTGGCTTTGCCGACCGCGCGCGTCTCGTCGTCGTCGAGGACGGGCGTGACCTCGATGTCGATGATGTTGTTCCAGTTCAACAGCCAGTTTGGAATCGCCTCGGGGTCGTCGGTCTCGAAGATCGCAACACCGGTGAAGCCGACGAGATCGTGCCAGCGCCCGATCAGCTTGATCTTGTCGCCCATGTCGGCCCGATCGTCGGCAGCCGTCATTTGTGAGAAAGCTTTGAGCGCGTCGTGCCGCTTGTCCTCGTGGACGCGCCAGCTGGCCATGAGTTTCATCGTACGTCCCTCCGTGAGTTGGGGCCCAAGAGCTGGATCAGGCTGAAGTTGTGATCGCACAGGATGTGCGGGCGGCCGCACTGCCGCAAGCCCTACGGGCCGGCGGCGGCTTGCGACTGGGTCTGGTCCCGCGGACATTGTTCTGGCTGCGAATTCTCTTGACCAGTAATCTGGACGGCTAAGCATGAAAACCGCGCTGTTCTTGCAGACCTATGCCGCGGCGCTCGCGACCTTCCTGCTGCTCGACTTCGCCTGGCTGGGGCTCGTGGCGCGGGGCTTTTACCGTCAACAGCTGGGCCAGCTGATGGCCCCGGAGGTGCGCTGGGGGGCCGCGATCCTCTTCTATCTGCTGTTCGTTGCCGCGGTGGTCGTCTTCGCGGTGCTTCCAGCCGTGGAGCGCGGCTCGCTCGGCCGCGCCCTAGTATTAGGCGGCTTCTTTGGGCTCGTCGCCTACGCGACCTACGACCTCACCAACCTGGCGGTGCTGCGCGGGTTCCCGACGCTGATGGCGGTGGTCGACATGGCTTGGGGTTGCCTGCTTACGGCCGCTGTCGCAGCGGTCGGCTACCTCGTGGCGGCCCGTGCGGGGCCGTGAGCCGGCTGAAACCGGGTAGCCATTATAAACGTCTACTAGGGTGACACCCCTTACAGCGGAGGAACCATCATGAGACGCAGCTTCCCTCTCCCGCTCGCCTGCGTAGTGGGCGTCCTGCTGGCCGCGGCGCCGGCCACCGCGCAGGACGTCCCGCAGATCGAATTCGAGAAGTACGAGCTCGCCAACGGCCTGGATGTGATTCTCATGGAGGACCACTCGACGCCGATCGTCAGCGTGAACGTCTGGTATCACGTCGGCTCGGGTAATGAGAAGCCGGGTCGCTCCGGGTTCGCCCACCTGTTCGAGCACATGATGTTTCAGGGCTCTGAGCACCACCAGGGCGAGTACTTCGAGCCGCTGCAGAAGATCGGCGGTTGGATCAACGGCTCGACCAACACCGACCGCACCAACTATGTGCAGGACGTGCCGAGCAACTACCTCGAGCTCGTGCTCTGGCTCGAGTCTGACCGGATGGGCTTCCTGCTTCCGGCCATGACCGAGGAGAAGTTCGAGAACCAGCGCTCGGTGGTGAAGAACGAGCGGCGCCAGAACTACGAGAACCAGCCGTACGGCGCTTGGGTCCCGACCATGGCGGCGATGATGTTCCCGGCCAACCACCCGTACAACTGGCCGACCATCGGCTACATGCGGGACCTGGACGCGGCGACGCTCGAGGACGTCACCGAGTTCTTCAAGACGTACTACACGCCCAGCAACGCCGCGCTGGTCATCGCCGGCGACCTTGAGCCGGCGGAAACCAGGCGCCTGGTCGAGAAGTACTTCGGCGACATCGCGCCGGGGCCGCCGGTGGAGCGGATCACCGAATGGAGCCCGGAGCTCAAAGATCCGGTCGAGATCACGACCGAGGACGACGTCGAACTCCCCCGCGTCTACTACTTCTGGCACACCCCCGGCTTCTTCAAGCCCGGCGACGCCGAGTTCGACCTGCTCTCCAACGTACTGACGAGCGGCAAGACCTCGCGGCTGTATCGGTCGCTGGTCTATGAGCAACAGATCGCTCAGGACGTGACGTCGTTCCAATGGTCGCGCGAGATGGGCAGCCTGTTTGCCGTCTGGGCGACTGTTCGGCCGGGCGTAGACATAGGGACGGTTGAGACGGCGCTCGACGCCGAGTTCGATAAGCTCTTGAAGGAGGGGATCACCCGGGACGAGCTGCAGAAGGCGCAGACCGCCTGGAAGGCGTCGTTCGTGCGCCGCATGGAGCGGGTGGGCGGCTTCAGCGGCATCGCCAACCAGCTGAACAGCTACAACCGCTACCTCGGCGGACCCGGGATGTTCGAGTTCGACTTCAACCGGTATGGGAAGGCCACTGCGGCTGGCGTGTTGGGCTACGCCCGGAGCCATCTCGATCCGGGTAAACGCGGGACCTTGCGCATCGTGCCTCAGGGCTCGCTCGAGGTCGTCGCCAGCGCCGTCGATCGCACGGTCATGCCGGCGGGCGGCGCGGAGCGCAGCTTCAGTCCGCCGACGCTGCAGCGGGACGAGCTGGCCAACGGGCTCGATATCCTGGTGGTCGAGGATCGCTCGCTGCCGCTGCTGCAGGCCAACCTGGTGGTGAAGAGCGGCTTCGCCGCCGACCGCGCCGGGCGGCCGGGCGTGGCGTCGCTGACCGCGGAGCTACTGGACGAGGGGACGAAGCGGCGAAACGCGCTTGAGCTGGATGAGGAGGAGCAGCGGCTGGGCGCGCAGCTGGGCACCGGCAGCGGCTTCGACGCCAGCCAGGTGAACCTCAACATCCTCAAGTCGAACCTGAACGCGGGGCTCGCCTTGATGGCGGATGTCGTGATGAACCCGGTCTTCCCGGCCGAGGAGCTGGAACGTCAGCGCAAGATCTACATCGGCCGCATCGCGCAGGAGGCGAAGCAGCCGCAGACGGCCGCGATCAAGATGTTCCAAAAGGTGCTGTATGGTGAAGATCACCCCTACGGCCAGCCGTACACGGGCACCGGCACGCCCGAGTCGATCCGCGCGATCAGTCGGAATGATCTCGTCGCCTTCTACAATGCCAACTACAAGCCGAACCATGCGTCGCTGATCTTCGTCGGCGACATCACGCTGTCCGAGGCGAAAGCACTCGCGGAGAGACATTTCGGGGGCTGGCGGCGCGGGCAGGTCGCTACGGCCGAGGTGCCGGAGCCTCAGCCCGTCACTCGCACCCACGTCTATATCGTGGACAAGCCGGGCGCGGCGCAGAGCGTCATCATGGTGGGGAACCTTGGCCTCAAACGGAACGCTCCCGACTATCGCGCGTTCCAGATCATGAACAACGCGTTGGGCGGAAAGTTCACGAGCCGCATAAACCTGAACCTGCGCGAGGACAAGGGCTACAGCTACGGCGCTCGCTCCATCTTCTTCGGCACGCGCGGCACGGGCCCCTTCCTTGTCCTCGCACCTGTGCAGACACAGAGCACCAAGGAATCGATCGTCGAGATCCTCGACGAGTACCGTGACGTGATCGGCTCGCGGCCGATCAGCGAGCGGGAGGTCATGGAGGCGAAGGGGAACCTGATCAAGGGTTTCCCGCAGCAGTTCCAGACCGTGGGCGGCATCAGCAGACGCCTCGAGACCCTTGCAGTCCACGGCCTGCCCGACGACTACTTCACCAGCTACCTGGCGCGCATCGAG
>CAYFXF010000070.1:5026-7655 GCA_964347085.1 uncultured Gemmatimonadota bacterium
GTCATGGGTAATCCACCCGACCCGGAAGCAGACATGCGCCAGACCATGGAGTTCCAGACCGTGGGCGGCGTTGCGAGTCAGGTGGGCGAGATCGTCACCTACGATCTACCGGACGATGAGTGGAACCGCTACGTGCGCGATCTGGCGACTATCACACCAGCACAAGCCACCCAGGCAGCACGTGATCACCTGAACCCTGACGCCGTGGTCATCGTCGTGGTCGGCGATCGTGAGAGGATCGAGCCCGGCATCAAGGAGCTCGGTATCGGCGACATCCAGCTGATCGCGGCGACCGGCGAAGAGTAATCGGTCGGACTCGCCTATCCAAGACAAACGGGGCGGGCCCGATCGGACCCGCCCCGCCTTCATCCGTCGGCCGCTCGGCCGGTCGCGCGTCGGTTCAGCGGCGTTCCCAGCGCGGCAGCTTGCGCCCCGGGGTGTAAGGCGCGCCCGCCGCCTCGAGCCGTGCCTCCAGGTCGACCAGGTCGCGCTCAATCAGGCCCTGCAACTCGGCGTAAATGGCGCTGAACTGGTCCGCGGCGACCTCGTAGTTCCGTCGCTGCGTCGTGGTCGGCGCCGACGTGCTCAAGCCGCCCCCGAAGATGACCTCCTGCACCCGGTCTACTATACCCGGCAGGGCGGGCTCGTTACGGCGCGGCCGGGTCGGGTCGCCGTTCAAACGCTCCCGGGCGTCGCTGAGCCGGAGCTCGAGCGCGCGCGCTTCATCGCGCAGTGCCAGGTCGGCGCCCGGCCACACCTCGATCGCGTCCTTGATCGCCACGATCCGCTCGGCCGCGTCGCGCGCCGCCCAGTCCGCGCCCATCACGGCGCGCTGCAGCTCGCCCACCTGACGCTGGAAGGCGAGGGTTGCCGTGCGATCGGCGGGCGGTAGGCTGGGTATCCCGAGCGGCTCGACCCGGAAGGGGGTCGGCCCCACAAGCTGAGTCGTCACCCCGTCCACGCGCCGCTCGAGGCTCACGCTGTAGGTCCCGGGCACCGCTAGCGGGCCCGTCCCCTCCTCGTCGATCCCGCGGGCCGTGTAGCCGGGGTAGCGCAGGTCCCAGCTCACCCGCTGGAGGCCGGCGGACGATTTGCCGTGGAGCCTGCGCACCACGGTCCCGGCCTCGTCCCGCACGGTGAGGAGGATCGCCGGCTTCTCCTCGCGGTCCTCCGCCTTGAGCGCGTCCCAGCTCGGGTAGAAGACGTCGCCGCCCTCCTCGGCGGTCTTCCGCTCGGCGGCCAGGCGCTCTTCGCGGCTCGTCTTGAGCGCGTCCCTCAGGTAATAGGTGAACGTCGCGCCGAAGGGCGGGTTGGGTGCCGTGAAGAAGCCCGCACCCTGCGAGGCCTTCTCGCTGCCGCCCAGCGGTCGCGCCTCGATGTACGACCAGGCCGTCTTGATCGGGAAGATGTGCGCCTCGCGCTCCAGGGTCGACGCGCTCAGCTCGCGCAGCGGCGTGTAGTCGTCGAGGATGTAGAAGCTGCGGCCGAAGGTGGCCGCGACCAGGTCGTTCTCGCGCCGCTGGATCTCGACCTCACGTACCGCGATCGGCGGTATCCCGCCTTTGAGCTGCAGCCAGTTCGCGCCGCCGTTCAGCGTCACGAAGAGGCCGAACTCGGTGCCGGCGAATAGCAGGTCGCGATTCACGTGGTCCTGCACGACGGTGTAGACCGAGCCGCGCTCGGGCAGGTCGCCGGCGATCGAGCTCCAGGAGCGCCCGCGGTTCGTGCTCACTAGCAGGTACGGCTTGAAGTCGCCGCGCTTGTGATTGTTGAGCGCGGCGAAGACGGTGCTCGGGTCGTGGAACGAGGCCTCCAGGTCGTTCACATAGGTCATCTCCGGAACGCCAGACAGCCGCTCGATCCGCCGCCAGCTGGCGCCGCCGTCCTCGCTGACCTGGATCAGGCCGTCATCGGTCCCCACGTAGAGCAGTCCCTCGACGAGCGGCGACTCGCTGAGCGCGACGATGTTGCCGTAGAACGAAGTCGAGCGGTTCTTCGACGGCGCGTCCACGCTCCAGACCCTGCCCATCACCGGCAGCCGGTTACGGTCCATATCGCGGCTCAGATCCGGGCTCACGGCGCGCCAGGTGTCGCCGCGGTCGTCGCTTCTGAACAGGATCTGCGCCGCGAAGTAGAGCCGCGTGTTCGAGTGCGGGCTGATCATCAAGGGCGAGTCCCAGTTCCAGCGGAGCGGGGGTCCGTCCGCCTCCGGCGCCGGCTGGATGTCGATCCGCTCGCCGGTCCGCCGATCGTAGCGGACCAAATTCCCGTACTGGGCCTGCGAGTAGACGATGTTCGGATCCTTTGGGTCGACGGCCGGGTCGAACCCGTCGCCGCCCCGCGTGACGATCCAGTCGCTGTTACGGATGCCGTGCACGTTGTTGGTGCGTGAGGGGCCGCCCTGCGTGTTGTTGTACTGGGTGCCGCCGTAGACGTTGTAGAAGGGGGTATCGTTGTCGATCGCGACCTTGTAGAACTGGGTGATCGGCAGGTTCGCCTTGAAGTCGTAGCTCGCGCCGCGGTCCCAGGTCTCATATAGGCCGCCGTCGGTCCCGATCAGCAGGTGATCGGCAGCGCTGGGGTCGATCCAGAGCGCGTGGTTGTCGACGTGCTTCCACTGGCCGCCCAG
>CAYFXF010000071.1:0-7489 GCA_964347085.1 uncultured Gemmatimonadota bacterium
TCAGGTTCCGGTAGGCGGTGGGCGGTAGGTCGTCGCGGCAGCGGGCAATCCGTGCCGCGTCAGCGGGTAACCACGCCGGCGCCAGCCGTCCAGGCCCCCGGTCAGCGGCCGGACTTTCCGAATTCCGCGTTGCCTGAGGAGCAGCGCCACCCGGGCGCTGGACGCTTCGGGTGATGTCGAGAGCCCAGGCGAGAACGAGGGCGATGGGGAAGCCGAGGACGGTGAGCAGGATGACCAGGGTGAGCACCCAAGGAGGGAGGTTCAGGCTGGGCACGGCGATCTCCGCTGCCTGCCAGATAACGGAGGCGACGACGGCGTAGACCACAGCGACGCGGAAAACGCGGCGTTTCAGCTCGGCCAGAAAAGCGCTTACGGGCGACGGCGGGTCGTTCATGATCTAGCGATGCGCGTCCAACAACTTCTGGAAGCGCGGGTGGTCACGCAGCGCATCCCAGGTCGGGTCGAGCTGTAGCATCGCAGCGGAGTGAGGCCCGGGAACCGACAGCAGATACTCCAGCTGCTCAACGGCAGCGTCGTAGTCCCCGACCATCGTGTAGATGTGAGCGAGCTCGAAGATTCGATACGGCCCGATAACCGCGTCCTTGTCGAGGGGAGACAGCTTCACGCCCAGCTTACCTTCGCGGATCGCTTCATCCGCCTGGCCCAGACCGGCGTAGGCGATCCCCAGAGCGCTGTGCAGCCGTGGGTCGCCCCCCAGGGCATGCATGCGGGCCGCGACCACGGCGCGTGCCGAGTCGTAAGAAGCAGTCTCGAGCTCCGGGTTTCCCTTGAGCCCGTAGACCTGCGCATAGAGCTGGGCCCTTGGAACGAAGAAATGGAGCACGTCGATCGCGTCCCTGTCCCACAAATCCAGCTGGTCCAATGCACCTGAATACATGCGATCGAACAGCTCCACCTGAACTCTCAACAGGGGCGCGAGCCAGCCGGAGGACGCGCCTGCGTCCGAGGCTCGCTCAAGCGTTGCGCGCACTTCTTCCGTGCCGCCCTCTGCCAGGTACGTGCGGGCCAAATCGTCATACGGGACCGCCCAGTCGGGGGATAGAGCGATGGCGCGTTCATAGTGTCGCTCGGCCTCCGGGTAGTCGCGCAGGTGGCGGTATATCCCCGCGATATTGAAGGGGTGCACGGCATACCTCGGGTCGAGCCCTTGGGCTTTCTGCTGATTGGCCAGAGCCTCGTCGTGATCCCCTTGCCACCACTTCACCAAGCCAATGAACCGCCAGAGTTCGCTGTTGTTGGGCAGGCCGCGCTGGGCGACAGCACAGTGTTCGAGCGCGCGATCATGTTCGAGGAGAGTCCAGTAGTAGAAGCAGAACATTAGATTGGCTTCCGGCAAGCCCGGATCGAGACGTAGCGCTTCATCCAGCGCTGCCCTGGCCTCAGCAACTCGCTCCGCCGAGCGATCCCAGAACAGGTGGTACATCCCCGTATGCTCGAACCCGAGCCACGCGTGGGCCACGGCGAACCTCGAGTCGAGCTCCACGGCTCTTGCGAACATCTGGATGGCCAGCCGCAGCTCGCGCTCGAGGAAGCCACGCCGATGGTAGTCGATGCCGCGCAAGTAGTAGTCGTAGGCCTCCAGATTCTCGGTCGGCCTCGCCGCTACGGCCCGATGCTCCGACTCGAGCAGCGTCACTTCCAAGGCGCTCGCCACCTGCTCCGCGATATCGGTCTGAATCTCGAAGACACCGGAGAGCACGGCGTCGTAACGTCTGGTCCACAGGTGCGTGCCGTCAGAGATGTTGATGAGTTGAGGCGTCACACGCACCCGGCTCTCGCCCTGCGGCGGCTTCTCCCAGCGCACCGACCCCTCCAGCAGGTAATCGACACCGAGTTCCTGGCCGATCTCGCCTATCCTCTTTTGCGTGTGCTTGTACTGGATGGCACTAGTCCGGCTAATCACACCGAGGCCACTGATCTCGGCGAGGCGACTCGTGAGCTCCTCGGTGATCCCGTCTGCAAAGTACTCGTCTTCCGCTGCCCCTAGATTTTCGAATGGAAGGACGACCAGCATTTTGCGTTTGCTGGACGGCTCTGCTCGCTGGCGCAGTACCCACCAGCCAGCGGCAACGACCGAGACAACGACGGCGAGTCCCACCAGTGCGGGCACCAGCCCACCGCGCCGCCCCGAAGGCTCCGCCTGGGCGGCCAGCGGCTCGGTTCGCTTGCCGCCCTGCGGCGTAATCTCGAACGCCCAGGCGAGCACCAGTGCGATGGGGAAGCCCAGCAGGGTCAGGACAACCACCAAGGTGAGTGACCAATCTGGAATACTCAGGGCTGGGAAGGCGATCTCGGCGGCCTGCCAGATGACGAAGGCGACGACAGCGTAGACGACGGCAACGCGAAAGACGCGGCGACGCTTCAACTCGTGGATCAGTCGCCTGGGACCCGTCACTGCTCCGTCACCAGTGAAGGAGGTTCAGGCTTGGCGGCCAGGAGAACCTGGATGCGCGCCCAATCGCAAAATGCTGCGCACGCTCACGGGCAGCAAGGATTCGCTGGTCCCACCTGTGCCCGTTGTCCGTCCTCCGCGCGACGATGTGAAGACCACCCCGGCGGGCCACGCCACGGCCCACGCCCTCCTGAACGAACGCGGTGGCCAGAATGTCGCCGTACCACAGCAGGTGGGCATGCAACAGACCGAAAACAATCAGCCAGGCCATGCGCCGATAATGAACACCGGTGACCGCCTGTCCGCGTGACTCGGCCCGGCTTGCCATCAGGATAATCCCAGCGCCGAAAAGCATGGAGAAGATCGCCATGAATTTCATGTCAACCAGGACGTGGGTCATCCGCCACACCCACCCGTTCGCTCCCGTAAGATCGCCGTAGGCCGTGGGGTTGAAATAAGCGGCGGAGATCATGGAGAACGACTGGATGTTCATCGCGAGAATCCCCAGCAAGGCAAACCCGCGAAGAACATCGAGAGAGGTGATGCGCTGTGACTCGCTTACGGGCGTGAGCTTGGCGTGCAACAGACCTTCCAGCGGCTGGTCGTTCGGGCGACGGCGTCTTCGGCAAGCATCGGACCGAGCGTCGCGTTGTCCGCAACCGAGGCCGGGCCGACTATCCGCAAGCGACGTTTTATGGTCGTCCCCCGCTATCGCTGCCGCTCAGGGATTTGAACTCGAGTGGGCGCAAGAATGGGAGAGTCGATCTGCGGGGTCAAGGCGGAGTCGATGTCTGATCTCCGACCCCGCCGACCGATACCTGCCGCGTCCGACAGAGTAGCTGCCGGCTGATGGGCCGTCGCATTCGCGCGGTGTAAGTTCCCAGCGAAGACCTCCCGCTCCCCAAGCAGGTTCAGAACACGGGGAAGGAAAGCATGACGCCGACTTCCGGGGCGAAATCTTCGGCCTTGGAGGTCAAACCTATCCCGGTGTTTAGGCGGATGAATACGCGTGGGCTGAGATGGAACTGGGCATCCAAGATCAGGTCGACCTCGTCCTCTTCCCCTTCTACGAGTAGGGTAGACCTGAACAGCCTCGACCAGCGCTTGAGGTACTCAAGCCCGTACTCCCCAAACTCGACTTTGTTCTCCTCCCCGTCGAACGCCACGGTTGCGCGGATCGTCCACGTCCCGATCCTGGTCCCTTTGATCGCTCCCACGCCCAGCGCGAACTCCCAATCCGAGGTGCCGATCAGAACCTCGTCTTTCTGCAATGGGTAGACGGTCTCGAAGTAGCTGAAGAATTCGGGCCGGCGCTCCGTCTCCTTGTTGTACCGCCAGCGTATCTGCGTCTGCACGTCACCGATGCCCGACTCACGCAATTTGGCTGGCATGGCGGACGTATCGTTCGCGGACTTCCTTATTTGCGCTTCAGTGTATACCGCCGCCTCGAACTCGAAGGCGAGCCAGTCCGTGATCCCTAAGCCGAGGAAGATAAGCGCCTCATGCTCCCAAAGCTCGCCACGAAACTCCTGTGCCAGCCCAAAGCCGAACTCCACCGGCTCGTACTCGGCATTTCCATCACGAACGTACTCGTAAAACGGATACACCAGCAATTCGCCCTTACTTATGTACGTGCCAAACATCGACGTCGCGACGCCCTCGCCACGGTCCCGCAGATAGTCAGGCAACTCTTCCTGGGCGAGGCCCACCGTTGCTGACGCCATCCCCGATAACAACAGCGCACCTGTCACAAGACGTATCCTGTTCATGATCATTCCTCGCTAGGTATGGACTATGGCCGATGCTGACTCGCCGACGCAGCCTGTATCGTGAACGCCACCCACTCCCCTGCTTTGGAGCCCGTGAGGCGGCGTGAATGTGACGAGAGGGCTAAGGTCTAGAAAAGCGGATGGCGGCCGAGCTCATGTCCGGCATAACCGGCATGTCCGGCATAAGCGGTCTCAGCGCACTGGCTGCCCGAGCGCAGTCGTCAGCGCACTGGGCGCACAGCCGTGAGCCACTCCTCGATCAGATCCAGGTAGGCGGGCGGGTAGTTGCGCCACCCGTCGCGCGACCGACGGTCTCGTTCCGCAATGCAGCCGGTTTCCGAGAGGATTATGTTGTGGTCGGTCCCTGGAATCAGCTCCACGCGCGAGTGCGGGTTGCCGCCGCGGCTCAGGGCATCGCGGTAAGCCCCGGCCCCCTGCAGCGGATCGATCTGCGTGTCCTTCGCCCCGAAGAAGGCCAGCACCGGAATGGTGATCGTGTCGATGACCTGCATGGGGTCCCAGAAGTAGTCGCCCTCGAGATCGTCCGCGTGCCACTCCTCCCTTGGTATGACGTCTATTCTGACGCCGAACTCGGCCAAGGACTCGAGCGCGGGATAGTCGGCCACCGCCCTCTTGTAGCCCACGTACTCCTCGTACGTGCGCGCTCTCTCGACCGCTGAAAAGAGGTGTTCGACCTCCTTCCGATCTTCCTCGGGCAGTCCTGCGCACATCGCCTGCGCCGTGATCAGGTAGGAGCCTTGGTCCACGCCCGGCACCCCGGGACAGGACACGGCGATCATGAACGCGATATCGTCACTCTTCGCGAGCACACGAGGCATCACGTACCCGGCCTGGCTGATCCCCCACATCCCAATCCAATCGGGGTCGATGTCCGCGCGCTGCTGGAGCAGCTGGATCGCATCCAGCACGATCTGCGCCCGTTGATGCTGCAGCCGGCTGCGGTCGATCTCGCCGGTAGACTCACCGGTGCCCGGCTTGTCCCAGGCGAAGGTCGCGTACCCCGCGCGCAACATGCGCTCCATGATCGGCGGATAGGTCACGCCTGAGGTGCGGTTGTTGGGTCCGTCACCGTGCACGAAGATCACAACAGGAAACGGTCCACTCCCCTCAGGTAGCTTCAGGTCGCCGACCACCGTGAAGGAGCCCGAGTGGAACGTGATCTCTTCCTTGGAGTACTGGCCGGCGCAGGAGACTACGGCGAAGAGCAGCGGCCCGGATAGCATAGCGCTCCACATCCTCACACTCTCGCGTATCTCGTTCACGTCCCTAACCCGTCACTCTCTTAATCGGAGCGCTCCACCAGTTGATTCTGCGCTGACTGCCGGACACCTGCGCCGGGATCTTGACACTACTCTTGACACTACGCCGCCGGCCGATGCAACGAAGGCCAGCTACTTGAAGTACTCGGCATGGTCTTCAGCGTACTTGGCGAAAGTAATCGGAGCACGACCAAGCGCCGAAGCAACATCATCCGAGATGACGGCGCAGATGCGGTCACGGGTGAACTTGTAGAGTTCGACCATATTCTCGATGCCCGCTGGGGGTAGGCCCAGCGATAGTCTGGATGCTCACGGCATCCGGGTCCCTAGCCTCAACCGTACCAGGGCTTCTCATCCGGCTCGACCTGCAGGCCATCCAACAGCTTATTGAAACCGCTGAACAGATCCACCACTGCCATTACTTCGACGATTCCCTCGTCATCCAGTCCCAGCTTCCGCACCGCGGAAGTGTGGACGTTGATTCAATACTCGCACCCCATGACGGCAGAGACTGACACGGCAATGATCTCCTTTGTCAGCCGGTCGAGCTTTCCGGTCTCGACCATTACGGCCTTGACCTTGTTCCAGTTCGCCTCGAGGAAGTCGGGCTTTGCCGCCATCGCTTTGTACATATTCGGTACGAAGTCGATGCCTAGAGAGCTCATGATCTCGTCGTAGATCTCCCTGACCTTGCCCTCTGCCTCCTGCTCCGAAACCAAGCTCACCGATGCCATGGTTCCCCTCCTGTTTGTCTCTATTCTCGTGCGCCCTAGACAGAGCGCGTTCTTTCACGTCGTCCCTCGCGCGGTTGTTGCGTCCCTCAACGCTGCGATGACAGAGCCTCGATCGCACGGCGTGCGGCATCGACCCGCGGCTGGAGCTCGGGGTCAGCGTCCAGCCAGAGCTCAACCAGCTTGCCGTAGGAGTAGACCGCCTTGGCCGGGTCGCCGCGCTGCTCGTACAGGGCGCCCAGGCGCTCGTAGACTGAGGGCAGGTACCGCGAGGCAGCGTGGAGCTCATCTTCCCCCACTACCAATTCCCCAAGGAACCGATCGTAAACGGCAACGGCGGAGTCCGGTTGGCCTGCCAGGTCGTAGGCATCAGCCAACGGCGGAAGGGCGCACCAGCGACAGACATGGGGTGATCGATCGTCGGAGAGACGGAACTCAGCGATCGCCTCCGCGTACCGGCCCTCGGTCAGAGCGATGTAGCCCTCTGCACGATGACGCACCCACTCGGTGGACCAGCGCTGCGTCGGGTCGGGATCGTCGCCAGCGGGTGCCGCTCCAGCGCCTCCTCCACGGTCTCTACCCCGCGCTCGACGCCGTCACCGAGCTGTAAGCGCAGCAGCGCCAGCCTAACCGCAGAGCGGAGGTAGGCCGGCTGCTCCCAACCGGTGGCGTCATAGGCGGCCATCGCTCTGCCGAACTCTCGCTCGGCCTCGGCGAGCTTGCCGCGGAGTCGGGCGACGCCGGCCAAGTGGTTACTTGTCCAGGCTCGGCTGAAAAGACCTTCCGTTTGCGGTTCCTTGTCAGCTCGCAGGACCGCCACAGCACCTTCGTAATCCTCGCGTGCGATCGCGAGCCAGGCCGCCGCGCCGAGGCTATAGGGGTTGTCGTTCTCGATCATCCGGTCCAGGGTGGCCTGGGCTTCCTGGAACTCACCGCGCGAGACCTGGAGGTTGAGCAAGACCCAATAGGTCAGCGCCTTGGTCGGGTACAGCTCGATTTCCCGGCGCGCGACCTCCTCTGCTCGGCCAAACTGCTGCGCCACCGTGTAGGAGCCCTCCAGGAGGGATAATCCCGTCACATCATCGGGATACGCATCGAGTAGCGTGCGACAGACGGTGATCGCCTGCTCATGCTCCCCTGTAACGCCTAAGTAGTAGCTGGCTATCGTGATGTAGCGCTCCCGGTCGGTGAGCCGATCGCGGTGCCGGTAGGCTTCTGTGAGTGCCTCGACGGTGTAGGTCCGCAGCTCCGCAAGAATGAAAACGTACCCGAGCTGCAGGTACGCCATGGCGAACG
>CAYFXF010000072.1:0-3292 GCA_964347085.1 uncultured Gemmatimonadota bacterium
ATCGCTCATGAACTCGCTGTAGTCCGGCATCATGTCGCCTTCGGTCGGGTTGGTGTCCGGATCGTAGAGCGACAGATCCGTGCTGAGCGGACGCCGGTTCGTCGATCTCTTGATGTCTTCGAACAACTCCTCCGGCGTATGATCCAACACGTGACTCTTGAGGTTCACCGGGGAGACGTTCGGTCGCGTGGTCCTCGGCGCGCGACCGATGTAGGACCCGGCCCGTCCCAACTGGTCCCAAGCGTGGCACTGCTTGCAGCGGAAGAAGTCACTGAAGTCGTCAAAGGTCGCGATGTTGGGGTCGCCCTGATCCCAACCGGTCTCCTCCAACCAGAACTCATCGTACAGCTGGCCGCCATTGATCCCGTCGGCGACGGCGAACGGTTCCGCGACCGTGATCTCCCTCGTGGACGCGGTCGACGTCGCTCCGTCATTATCGGTTACCTGGTAGCTCACGTCGTACGTCCCCGCCGCCGCGTAGGTGTAGGGGCCCGGATCCTCAACATCCGACGTCTCCCCATCCCCGAACGCCCAGGCATGGCTCGCGATCGTCCCGTCCGTATCGCTCGCCGTCCCCTGGAAGTCGACCGCATCGCCCAGCGTCACCGTCGTGTCCTGCGACGGGTTGTCGATCGTCGAGGTCGGCGGATCGTTGGTGGGCGTTACCACTTCATCATCGTCACAGCCAAATGCTCCGACCAGCAACAGGCCCGCCAAGGCGAGACCCAGCAACGTGTTACGGCGCGTGAACATGAGACCCTCCCCGCTGCGGTCTGGATTTCTGGTTTGGACCGAATCTATCAGCTCAGGAACTCGAATCGACGCCAACGAGCCTCGCAAGTTCCGGCAGATCGCTCCTCTGAGACCCACGCGGCATCAGCACCCAGGGGGGACTAACGTGGAGGGAGAGGGCTGGGGCGATGACCGCACCGGTCGAAGTTTCGACTAATATATGCCGCCAGGCCACGTCCCAGCAAGCCTGACAGGTCTGGACTCAATTGGAAGCAGCGCTGAAGTCGACGACGTAGCTCCCGTCCGCGGCGCGGTCGGCTGCCGTCACGATCGCCCCGTTCTCTTTCGCGAACAGGATCGTTTCTCGTACGCGGATGACGACGCTCTTCGCGTCGTTCGGGATCACGACCTCGTAGTTCGCCCCTAACCCCGCGTTCGATACCCTCACTCCCTGCGGGTCTACCGAATAGCTGACGCCCTCGTCGTCCGACCGGACGGCGACTTCGGCCTGATCGGCCAGGGAGATCCGTATGACACCCGTCTCTTGAATCGCCTCGAACACAAGCTCGAACTTCTCTCCCGGGAAGACGGAAACGCCGGCGGGCGGCTGCTGCGAGGAATCGACTTGCCCTGCTTCGCGAGGTGTCGTTTCGGTCCCGGCGATCCACCCGACAACGCGGGACAGCCATGGCCGGAGCGGAGAGCCCGGCATGGCCGAGGCCGCGCCCGCGACGATCAACAGCGCGATCCCGGCCGCCGCCAGCCGGGGCTTCAGCACCCGGCGTCG
Source organism: uncultured Gemmatimonadota bacterium (assembly GCA_964347085.1). Lineage (GTDB taxonomy): Bacteria > Gemmatimonadota > Gemmatimonadetes > Palauibacterales > KS3-K002 > CAYFXF01. The sequence goes on from CAYFXF010000072.1 coordinate 1,520, forward strand.
CGCCCGCCGTGTCAGGCTGAGCGGATCGAGATGTGGAATGGTGTGATCGAGAGAGCTGAGCAGGTCTGCGATCTGTTCATCCTCGCGACGCGCGGCCTCGAACGCGCTCGCGCAGCGGGGGCAACCCGCCAGGTGATTGCGAACGATCCGCTCCTCGACGTCCGGCAGCTCTCGACTCAGCAGCCCTTCGAGCTTCACTTCGTCAAGGTGCATCGCCCGCATCCTCCAGCGCGCGGCGAAACGCGTCCTTGGCCCTGACCAACAGCGTGCCCACGCTCGTCTCCTTCAAACCCAGCGTCTCCGCGATTTCCCGGTAGCTGAAGCCTTCGTAGCGCAGCAGCAACATCTCACGCTCGCGTTCGGGCAGCCGGTCGAGCGCTTTGCGAGCGCTCCGCCGCACACTGGCCGCCTCCAGGCTGGTCGCCGGTGACGGGTTAGCGTCGCCCATGGTGCGCCGCGCCTGGCCGCCGGCCAGCAACCGCCGCCGCCGTCTCGACTTCGAGCGCGCGTTTTGGAACAGGTTCCTCGCGACCACGGCGAGCCATGAGGCGGTACGTTCCGGTAGACTCCCGCGCCGATACAGCCGAATGAAGGCTTCCTGTGCCACGTCGGCGGCGAGGTCGGGATCGCCCGAAAGACGGTCGAGATAACGGAAGAGCGACGCGAAGTGCCTGTCGAACTCTTCCCGAAAAGCGTCGTCGAACGACCGACGGTCACCGAACGCCATTCGAGGAGACCTGATCACTTCGTCACCTGCTTGCCGCCGGCCACACAAGCCCGCATGCTAGGGCTCGTGCTCTCGCTCTCCACCCAGTGAGCCGGCAGCGTCGCCTGTTTGTGACAAAGGTTTGATCGGGCGGGAACCCGTGCCGGCAACTCAGAACCGCCACTCCAGTCCGGCCGTAAGCGGGGAGAATGGCCGCATCGGCAGCCCGGACAGCTCGCCCGTCTCCGGGTCCGCGACGTAGCCGAGGACGTTCTTTCTACCGAACACGTTGCTCAAGGTGGCAAAGGCCGCGACGACCCCGTCGCGGCCGAAGATCCGTGAATGCCAATGTTTTCGCACACCGATGTCGAGGCGGACGTACGGGGGCAGTCGATCACCCCCCAAAGGCCCCGATATACGCTGCGGGCTGCCTTCAGCCTCGCACCCTCCCTCCAGAACACTGCAGGCCTCCCACACAAAAGGCCCCTCCATCGACGTCGTCGGCCGCCCGTACTCGGCCCGCACGGCTGACCGCAGCTCCAGCTGCGCCGTGGGGTAGTAGGCTACGGCGGCCGCAATTGCGTGACCGATCGCGAAGCTGGGCCGATACTCTCTCTCCTTCACCTCGTTCCCGACCCCAGCGAACCCGTAGCTCGCCAGAGCCCGGTAGCGTGCGCGCTTCACATCCACGTTCACATCCAGCCCCCAGGTTTCGGCGCTGCCGACCGAAAATCCATCCACGGCGAACGGCTGACCCGTGCTCGGGGCCACGAGAGCCACACCGTCCAGCTTTCGGGTATACGCCTCGAAGCCGATCTGCACGCCGAGCGCGGGCTGCGTCTCGACGGCCACGCTCAACTGGTCCGCCCTCGCGACCGGCAGGCCGTCGGCACCCAACCCGACGGGGAGGTCAGGGCTGAAGAGATTGTCGATCGGTGACTCGGTGTTCCGCAGCGATTGGACCCACTGGTAAGTGCGGGCGTAGCCGGCGGACACGGCGAGCGAGCTCGAGGGCGTCCAGTGGAACGACGCGCGAGGCGCCAGGTGTAGTCGGTGTCCGGCCGCTC
>CAYFXF010000072.1:3302-6762 GCA_964347085.1 uncultured Gemmatimonadota bacterium
GGTCAAGGCGGTCGACGGCGTCAGCTTCACGGTCAGGCGCGGAGAAACGCTCGGCGTAGTTGGAGAGTCTGGCTCTGGCAAGTCGGTGACCGGCCGCTCGACTGCCGCGCAGACCCAGCAGGACTTCGATCCGTCTGGTCAGCGCCCTCTGATGCTCGATGAAAGCAGCCAAGACCGTCGGTTCGGCACGCAGCTCGAAACTGCCCCTCGAGCTGGAGGCGTCCGCCGATCCCAGCGACCGAACGGCGTAAGCCGTGCGCTCGCGTTCCAGGCTCAAGCCGAAGAGGGATCGAGCTGCCGTGCCGTTCAGCGTCAGCTGCAGGTGGGAGCCCAGATTGCTGCGCCGGCTGGACAAGTTCCTGGGACTGCCGACGGCCCGCCAATCGGTTGCGACGTCCAGCTCCGCATACCAGAGCCGCGCCCTAAGAGTCGCCCGCCGACCCAGCCGCCGTTCCCAACCGGCTCCGTAGGAGTTGCTGTACCACGCGAAGCGATTCGCTTCCGCCTCGACGTCTGACTGGGCCGCCTCGCTACCAGACGGGACCTCTTCTCCAGTCTCGGTGGGGACGTTGGTCGTCCGTAGCGTGTTGGCGTTGCGAAACCCGACGATCCATACACGACCATCTGCCAGCGGCCACTCGCCCTTCACCAGGCCGTGAGCGAACGAGCCATGCACGTACGAGCTCTCACCCGAAGGCGCGAGGAAGCCCGGTTTCCCCCAGCCGCCGCTGAGCATGAGGCCTCCGCCCAGTCCCGCCGGCCCGTCGGCCGTCAACCTCACCGCCGTCGGAGTGAGCGCACCCCGGAGTTCCACTCGTTTCAGGTTCGGGCGCCGCGTTCGAACATCGACAACGCCGGAGAGCGCGTCACCCCAGGCGACAGGCGGTACACCGCCATGCAGATCGACCCGGCTGATCGCGTCCGCATTCATGGCGCTGAACTGCCCGGTCGCGTGATACGGGCTGAAGATCGGCACCCCGTCCAGCAGGAAGAGCACCTGGTCGCCGGACCCTCCGCGGACGTGGAGGGCGTTCGGAGACTCCGGATCGATCCGCACGCTGCCACCACCCAGCGCCTCGAAGAAGTCGGGCTCGGCCAGCCCCGGGTTCGCCTGCACGTCGTGGTAGGTAACGGTCTTCGACCCGACCCTTCGAGCACGATCGTCAGGCCAGTCCGGGTGGCGCGCGGCAGCTCCCCGGCCAACGCGGGCTTCCACGGGCCCGAGCGGTATCGGCTCCGGGGAGAGGGCAACGTCCACCCGAATCCCACCCTCTACCGGAACGAAGACGTGAAGCGTGCGCGATCTGTAGCCGAGACCCGACACTTTCAGGTGCCGCGGCCCGGCTGGAAGATCTCGCAGGATGTAGTAACCCGCGCCATCCGTTATGAACTGGCCGCTTCCGTCCAGCAGCTCGACACTGGCTCCCTGCACCGGCGTACCGGTCTCGCTGTCGCGGACCGTTCCCTGCAAAGACGCGCCCGATACCTGGCTCAAGAGTAGGGCGACAGAGAGCAGGTGTGCGGACATAGCAGGGCCACGCAACCTATCGGGGTGATTTGGGAGGGCCTCGTTCCAACCTAGATTCACAGCGGGGACGCTGCAAGTTTCGGACTCGTGCGCTCGGTCGACGACCCAGGGGCCCGCCATCTAAGCGCGAAGCCTCGGCACCCTTGAAAATCGCTGCGCAGCCACGTACTCTAAGCGTCGCTCCAAGTCACCAGAGTCGGGCGGTGTGCTGCCGGGATCGGCGGCCTAGGCGGTTGTCGCGGCACACGTTACGCTCGACCCGCTCGGATGGCGGAATTGGTAGACGCGCAGGATTCAGGATCCTGTGGGAGCGATCCCGTGGGGGTTCGAATCCCCCTCCGAGCATTCGGGCCCACGTGCTGGAATTGGTAGACAGGCTAGCTTGAGGGGCTAGTGTCCTTCGGGGCGTACAGGTTCGAATCCTGTCGTGGGCATCTCAGGTGCACGGCCGTGGGCGGCAACCGCTGCCGCTACGGCCGTCTTCGTCCCCGGGTCGCTGCCGCTGCAAGGATGATGCGGGTCCGTCACTTCCTTTCGCTGAGCCTCCTGGCCGCCGGCGGCGCCTGCTCCTCGGCGCCGCCGCCGGTCCCGGTCGTGGCTGAGGCGGCAGACCTCGCGCAGCTGGCCGGCGAATGGAGCGGCGCCTACGACAGCCCGGCCTCGGGGCGACGCGGCACGATCGTCTTCAGGTTGGAGGCGGGAGCCGACACCGCCTACGGAGACGTCACGATGATCCCGCGCGGCTGGACCCGGCCGCTGGGGCCCGCCGAGGACCCGGCGGCCGCGGCTCGCGAGGCGCCGATCCCCGAGACCCTGCGCATTCGTTTCGTCCGAGTGGAGGGCGGGGTCGTGACTGGGACGCTCGAACCCTATCGGGACCCGGACTGCGGCTGCCCGGTGTACACGATCTTCACGGGCCGGGTGAAGGAGGACGTGATCGAGGGCAGCTTCACCGCGCACCCCGGCCACGGTCCGCCCTACCAGGGCAGCTGGCGGGCGAGGCGCAGGTAGGAGCGCGGTTGGCGCGGGGGCCGTTCCCGTCCCGGCGCGGATGTGCTAGAATTCCGAGTGCGCGCCCGTAGCTCAATTGGATAGAGCGTCTGACTACGGATTCTTACCGCGAACTCCCGTTCGATGCCCGCAGGAAATTATCTCAACGTCTTCAAGCGACGCCGGAAAGTCCAAGACGTCGTAATCGTCCGCCGGGCGGTCTGAAAACCAGCGCGAAAACTCTCTGAGCGACGACGTGACCGCCGGCCTAGTCGCTCAGACGCCCATCACGACGATGGTGCCGTTGGCGACGCTGAGCGTGATCTCACCCTCGCCCGCCCCGAGCGTCCCGGTCACCGATGTGCTTGAGCGTTGCTCGTTCTGGAGCGTAAGGCCCGTGACCGTCACGGTCCCGTTGCCCACGCTCGCGGAAAACTCGGCCGACGTGTTGGCCGGGACGTCGAGATCGATTTCACCGTTGCCGATCTCGACAACGAAGCTGCCGTTCAGCGCCAGGGTAACCGTGCCGGTGACCTCGCCGTTCGCCTGGCTCACTAGCACGTCACCGTCGATGGCGCCGAGATTGACGGTGCCGTTGGCGTTTCCGACCAGCACTTCTAGGTCGCGCGGCAGCGTGATCTCGTAATTGACGATGTAGTCACGTCCCTCGGTGTTCTGCGGTTGTATCGTCCTTATGATGACGGTGTCGGACGATATCTCCCATTCGACCTCGATCTCTGGCAGCCGCGCCTCGGCATCCTCGAGGGAGGTCGACCTCACCTGGCGCTCGCCGCTCACGCGGACCGAGTCGTTAGCGGCCACCCCGGTGATATCGATCGTGCCGTTCACCCCATCCAGGCGCAGGATCGACAAGCCAGCGGCTTCGACCGCGAACGAGAAGGGGTCTTCGGCCACCTGGTCCAGGGGGCCAGTGGTGTCGTC
>CAYFXF010000072.1:6886-7109 GCA_964347085.1 uncultured Gemmatimonadota bacterium
AAGTACTCGGTGCCGTACGACTGTGTGATCAGGTTAGTAAGCGGAGAAGGTCGGGCACAGTATCATGTCGGGACACATTCGGATTAGCAACTCGGAAACCTGATTATTGATACCCATGGTGACTCATGATCGCTATCGACTCGACCGCGATCAGTTTCCTCTACGCCAATGTCGAGCGTGGACACCCCCACTACCTGACCGGCATCATCACCGCCACGTCCTC
>CAYFXF010000073.1:0-7073 GCA_964347085.1 uncultured Gemmatimonadota bacterium
CTCGCCCTCGACCTCGTCGGCGCCGGCCGCCTCGCCAGCCGACTCGGGGACGGCCGCCACGATGCGGGCCGCGGCTTCGCCGCGCGCCTCCAAAGTCGAGGTGGCAAGGGGCACCTCCAGGACGGCAGCTTCTCGCGCACCGGTCAGCTCCGGATGCCTCTGTTTGTAAGCCTCGAACTCACGCCTGAGATCCTCGACGTCGAACTTCAGCTCGACCAGCGTGCGAAAGATGAATTCCATCTCCGGGCGCTGGGCCAACGCTCCCTGCGCGCCCATCGCGCCCTCGCGCTGCAGCACCGTCGGACTCGGTACGACCCGCGTCGGTAGCGCCCGATCCGCGCCATGCCGCACCTCGGGCGGGATATCGACCGGGCGAATCACCGAACCCGGCGCCAGCACGACCATCGACTCGACCAGGTTGCGCAACTCGCGCACGTTGCCGGGCCAGTCGTAACGAGCGAGGATCCCCATCGCCTCGGGAGCGATCCCTTTGAAGTCGCGCTGGTGCTCCTGGCTCAGCTCGCGGATGAAATCATGCACCAGAAGCGGGATGTCTTCGCGCCGTTCGCGCAACCCGGGCATGCGAATGTGCAGGACATTGAGCCGATAGTAGAGGTCGCGCCGGAACTCGTTCAGCTCCACTGCACGGCGGAGATCACGGTTGGTGGCCGCGATCACCCGCACGTCCACCTTGATCGAATCACTTCCGCCCACGCGCATGAACTCGCGTTGCTCCAGAACCCGCAGCAGCCGGGTCTGGGGCCCCGGCGTCATCTCCGCCACCTCATCCAGGAAGATGGTACCGCCGTTGGCCAGCTCGAACATCCCCTTTCGCAACGAGCTTGCCCCCGTGAACGCACCCTTCTCGTGACCGAACAGCTCGGACTCGAGCAGCGTCTCAGGCAACGCCGCGATGTTGACCGCGATGAACGACTTGCCCCGCCGCTCGGAGAGCTTATGCAGCCCCCGCGCCACCAGCTCCTTTCCGGTTCCGCTCTCGCCCGTGATCAGCACAGTGGAGCCCACCGGCGCGATCTGCGCGACCTGCTCCACGACCTCCTGGATCGCCACGGAATTGCCGACGATGCCGATCTCGACTTGGAGACGCTTGCGCCGCATGAGCCGCCGCACGACGAGGGCGACCTCGTCCGGATCGAACGGCTTGAGGAAGTGCTGGTCGACACGCAGCTGCGCCGTCAGACTCACCGGCACCGCCTCGCCCTGCTCGAAGAATGCGACGACCGGGATGGGTCGCTCTGCCGATGACACTTCCGCGATAAGTCCCGCCGCGAGGGGCTCGCGCACCGCGCCCGTCAGGAGCAGAGCAACGTCGCCCTCGGCAACCGTCCGCAGCGCCTCACGTGCATCGTGGCGGTCGGAGATGAAACGCACCTCGTCCTCGGGCCCGAACGCCGCCTTCAGTCGCGCAGCGGACTCTAAATCGCTCGTGGTTACCAGGATGCTCGCCATCAATGATACCCGTGCCCTCGACCCGTCTTCGGCCCCGCCGATCTCAGCTGTGCTCGGTGCGCCCGCCCATCAGATCGACGGCATGGGGCACGATCCGCCGGAGAAGCTCGAGGCCCTGTCGAACGGCCATCTCGCTGCCGGGAAGGTTGACGATGAGAGTTCGACCACGTATACCCGCCAGTCCACGGCCCAGAACCGCGTTGGGGGTGCTGCGTTGACCATCGGCGCGGAGCAGCTCCGCGATGCCCGGCGCCGCCCGCTCGATCACGGAGGCCGTCGCCTCCGGCGTCACATCACGGGGGCTGAAACCTGTGCCGCCCAGCGTGAGGATCAGATCCACCATGCCGCTGTCCGCCCAGCTGCAAAGAGCGGCCACAACACTTCCGGTCTCGTCGGGGACGACCGCCTGCTCCACCAGCGACCACCCCAGCCCCAAAACCCAGTCACGCGCTGCGTTCCCCGACCTGTCTTCGCGCTTCGCCGCGGCAACTCCGTCGCTCACGGTCAGCACGGCTACCCGAATCACCGCTTGATCGAGCCTCCCTTGTAAAAGGGCATGCGGCTCACCTCGGCCGGCACGGCCCGGTCACGGATGACGATCTCAACCTCTGTGCCAGGCTGCGAGCGCTGCCTCGGCAAGTAGCCGGTTCCGATACCCCGACCCAGACTCGGTCCCACCGTGCCGCTGCGCACCGTGCCAACCCGCTCGCCCTGACAGCGGATCTCGTATCCTGGTCGTGGAAAGCCCTTCTCCCTCAGCATGAAGCCGCACAGCTTACGCAGCACACCCTCCTCCTTCTGTTTGAGTAGGGCCGCCCGACCGACGAACTCGCCCTTGTCTAGCTTCACCGTCCAACCCAAGCCTGCCTCGAGCGGTGTCGTTCCCTCGTCGATGTCACTCCCGTACAGTGCGTAACCCATCTCGAGCCGCAGTGTATCCCGCGCCCCCAACCCGACCGGCTCGAGCTCGTCGCCCCCAGCCTCAAGCAGGCCACGCCAGAGATCCGCCGCAACGGCAGGCCGGCAGTAGAGCTCGAAGCCATCCTCCCCAGTGTATCCTGTACGGCTGACCACGCAGGGCTGACCGAGCACCTCCCCCTCCGTGAACCGGTAATACTTGATACCGCCGAGATCGACATCTGTGAGCGGCCCGAGGACCTCGTCACCCCCAGGGCCCTGCACGGCCAGCAGGGCCACGTCGTCACTCTCGTTCGTAAGCTCGATCTCCGGCGCAGCGAACCCTTGCTTAGAGCGCTCCACCCACCCGAAATCCTTCTCGATGTTGGCCGCGTTCACCACGAGTCGGATACGGTCGGCGAACCTGTAGATCAGCAGGTCATCTATGATGCCGCCGTCCTCACGGCACATCACCGCGTAAGCCGCCTGGCCGGCGTCCAGCCGCGCCACGTCATTCGCAACGATACGGTTCACGAACGCCACCGCTTCGTCGCCCCTGACGAGGAACTCACCCATGTGCGATACGTCGAACAAGCCGGCCCGCTCACGCACCGCGCGATGCTCGTGCGCCACCCCATGCGAGTACTGAACCGGCATAGCGAACCCCGCGAACGGGACGATCTTGGCCCCCAACCGGACATGCTCTTGGTAGAGTGGCGTCCTCTTCAGCTCCTCAGCCATCTTCATCCTCTGTCAGAAGCTCAACGAGCAGAGCCTTCTGCACGTGGAGACGATTCTCCGCCTCCTCCCAGACGCGGCTCTGCGGACCGTCGATCACCGCCGCTTCGACTTCCTCGCCCCGGTGCGCGGGCAGGCAGTGCAGGAAGATTGCGTTCGGAGCGGCGCGCCGCATGAGCGCTTCCGTTACGGCGTACTTCCCAAGCGCCGCGCGCCGCTGCTCCGCTTCCGCCTCCTGACCCATCGAGGCCCACACGTCGGTCGAGACCACCTGGGCTCCCTCCACCGCTGCGGCCGGATCGCGCACCAGCTCCGCCCTCCGGCCCGCGGCGCCCAGCAGCTCGTGGTCGGGCTCGTACCCGTCGGGACAGGCGAGTCTCAGCTCGAGTCCGTAGACGCGGGCAGCGTTCAACCACGAGTTGGCCATGTTGTTGCCATCGCCGATCCACGCCACTCGCAGCCGCGACAGGTCGGGCCCGAAATTCTCCCTGGCCGTGAACAGGTCCGCCAGCACCTGACAGGGGTGCAGCCAGTCAGTGAGGCCATTGATCACCGGCACCGTCGCCTGGGCGGCCAGCTCTTCGACGTCGGCGTGGGCAAAGGTCCGGATCATGATCCCATCCACGTAGCGCGACAGCACACGCGCCGTGTCGGCGATCGTCTCCCCGCGCCCGAGCTGCAGGTCCTGGCTCGAGAGGAAGAGCGCGTGACCTCCCAGCTGATACATGCCCGCCTCGAAGGAAACCCGGGTCCGGGTGGACCGCTTCGCGAACACCATGGCCAGCGTCTTTCCCGCCAGGGGGCGGCCCGTCCGCTCTTCACCTTTGAGCCTGACCGCCCGCTCGAACAGCCGGTCGAGCTCGTCTGGAGCGAACTCGCTGAGCGCGAGAAAATCACGCTTCTGGGGTGGGCCCAAGTGCGCGTCTCCTGACCTGAAACAGTTGGCGGTCTAGCCGACTGCCAATTTAGCAGAAGTTGCGGCCCATGCCAGCGCTGGGCCGCCCAGCCAAGAGCAGGCGGCGGCCGGGCGAGGAGGGAGGCGGAAAGATCGCGGTCTTTTCGCTGGGCGGGCTGAGATGCAAGCAGACTATAATATGTAGCGGCGGAGATCCTCGTCCTTGACGACCCGGGCCAGCCGCTGGCGCACCAGCGCCGCGTCGACGACGATGCGGTCCGTGGCGCTTTCCGGTAGGTCGTACATCACGTCCTCGAGCAGTGTGGTGAGCACGGTGTGCAGCCGCCGCGCCCCGATGTTCTCCATGTTCTGGTTCACTTCGGTGGCGATCCGGGCGATCTCCTGTACGCCGCTCTCGTCGAACTCCAGCGCCGACCCCTCGGTTTCAATCAGCGCGCGGTACTGGGTGAGGAGGGCGTTCTTGGGCTCGGTGAGGATTCTCACGAAGTCGGACTGACCCAGCGGACCGAGCTCGACCCGGATTGGGAAGCGTCCCTGGAGTTCGGGAATGAGATCCGACGGTTTTGCCGCAGGGAAAGCACCGGCGGCGATGAAGAGGATGTGGTCGGTGCGCACCATTCCGTACTTCGACTGCACGTTGGAACCTTCCACGATCGGCAACAGGTCGCGCTGTACGCCGCCGCGTGATACGTCGGGGCCGCCGGCAGCGCCGCGTTCCATAGCGATCTTATCAATCTCATCGAGGAAAACGATTCCCATCTGCTCCACGCGGTCGAGGGCTTCGTTGACGACGTCGTCCATGTCGATAAGCTTGTCGAGCTCATCGGCGAGCAGCACGCGCCGGGCCTCGGAGACTGTGACTGTGCGCCGCTTACTGCGCTTGGGCAGCATCTCCTGCAGCATCTCGGAAACGTTGTAGTCCATGCCCTCCATCCCGGGAAACTCGATGACCGGGAATGCCGATTGGGTAACTTCGATGTCGATCTCCTTGCTCTCCAGTTTCGCGTCCCGCAACAGCGCCCGCAGCTTTTCCCGCGTCCGTTTGCGGCGTTCCTTCTTCTCTCCCTCGTCTTCGTTTTCAACCTCGGGCGCTCGGTGATTCACGGCCTCGCCGTGCGCAGACACGACGAATCCGGTATCCGCAGGCACGATTTCATCGCCGCTTGGAAGGAGCAGATCGAGCAAGCGTTCCTCGACGCGTCCCTCGGCCGTCTCCTGCACGTCGTCTTCCCTTTCCGTGCGGACCATGTTGACAGAAATGTCGACCAGGTCGCGCACCATCGACTCGACGTCGCGGCCCACGTACCCGACTTCGGTGAACTTCGAGGCCTCGACCTTGACGAAAGGTGCGCCCGCCAGCCGCGCCAGGCGTCGCGCGATCTCCGTCTTCCCGACGCCGGTCGGCCCGATCATGATGATGTTGTTGGGCATGATCTCCTCGCGGAGATCTTCCCCGACCTGCTGGCGGCGCCAGCGGTTGCGGAGTGCGACAGCCACGGCCTTCTTGGCCGCCTCCTGCGAAACAACGTACTTGTCCAGTTCGGCGACGATCTGCCGCGGCGTCAGTTCATCGTGTGGCATGATCCGACCGCCGGCCTGATCGTCGCCCTGGCCGGATCGTGTCTCGTTAGGCAGCAAATCGCTCATCGCTTCGGCGTCTCGAGCTCGAGCACACTGATTTCGGCATTCGAGTAGATGCTGATCTCACCCGCGATCTGGAGGCTTTGGCGGACGATCTCCACAGCGCTGAGGTCGGAGTGCTGGCAGAGCGCACGCGCCGCTGCCAGAGCCATCGGTCCGCCGCTGCCGATGGCCACGATGCCGTCGTCCGGCTCGATTACCTCGCCGCTCCCCGAGAGCAAGAACGAATGCCGCGCGTCGACGACCGCCAGCAAGGCCTCCAGGCGACGCAGCACCCGGTCACTACGCCAGTCCTTCGCCAACTCCACCGCAGCTCGCGGCAAGTTGCCCGGATAGCGGTCCAGCTTCTCCTCGAACTTCTCGAACAGCGTCAGGGCATCGGCGACCGAGCCGGCAAATCCCGCCAGAACCGCACCGTCCTTCAGCGCGCGGACTTTGCTGGCCTGCGCCTTGACCACCGTGTCGCCGACCGTAATCTGCCCGTCACCGCCCAGCGCCACCTGCCCATCGCGCCGAACCGCTATGATCGTCGTGCCCCGCAATCGCGTTTCCTTCATGTCTCGTGAACCCTCTAGCTGCGCGGGTGCGCCGCTTGATAAACCCGCCTGAGCCGCTCCCGCGAGGTGTGGGCGTAGATCTGTGTCGTCGACAGCGAAGAGTGGCCCAGAAGCTCCTTGATCGCCATGAGGTCGGCACCCTCGTCCAGCAGATGCGTGGCGAACGAGTGGCGAACCGAATGGGTGCTGAGGCCGCTCTCGTCAGCCACCAGCCCGATATAGCTCGTCACCACACGCTGGATCTGGCGCCGCGACAGACGCACCCCTCGATCCGTCAGGAAGAGCGGGTCCGTCCGCTTGGGCATCCCGAAGCGACCCTCTCGCTGGCGGCCGTACTCGCCCAATGCCGCGGCGGCTTGGCGCCCCACCGGAACGATTCGCTCCTTACGACCCTTGCCACGAACGCGCACCTTTCGCGTAACGAGCTCCAGATCCCCCACGTCGAGCGAATGAACCTCGGCCAGGCGTAACCCGGAGCTGTAGAGCAGCTCCATCAGCGCTTGGTCGCGCGTCCCGCGCCAGCCGGCCTGCGCCGCGCGCTGCCCGGCCAGCTCGAATAGCCGCCACATCTCGGCCTGAGTTAGATAGCCCGGCACCGCCCGCCCTTTACGCGGCGCGCGCACATGGCTGGCGGGGTTGCTCACCACCGCCCCCTCCCGATGCAAGAAGCGGAAGAAGCCGCGCACGGCGGAAAGCTTGCGTGCTATGGTTCGCCGCTTCAGCGACGACGATGTGAGGCGGCTCAGGAAAGCCCGCACCGCCAGTCGATCGACCGTATCCCACGACCAGTCGCCACCCCCGTAATACTCATCGAGGAAGCGACTCAAGTCGCTGAGGTCGCGGCGATAGGCCGC
>CAYFXF010000074.1:0-7037 GCA_964347085.1 uncultured Gemmatimonadota bacterium
CGAGTTCAAGAAGGACCAGGGGATCGACCTGTCGAACGACCCGATGGCGCTCCAGCGGCTCAAGGAGGCGGCCGAGAAGGCAAAGTGCGAGCTCTCCACCGTCATGGAGACCGACATCAACCTGCCCTTCGTCACGGCGGACCAGTCGGGTCCCAAGCACCTGAACATCTCGCTGACGCGGTCGAAGCTGGAGCAGCTGATCGAGGACCTGATCCAGAAGACGATCCCACCGATGGAGAAGGCGCTCGCGGACGCGAAGCTGCAGCAAGAGAACATCGACGAAGTGGTCCTGGTCGGCGGTTCAACGCGTATGCCGAAGGTGCAGGAGGTCGTACGCACCTTCTTCGGTAAGGAGCCGCACCGAGGCGTGAACCCTGACGAGGTTGTAGGGGTCGGCGCCGCGATTCAGGCGGGTGTGCTGGCCGGCGAAGTGAGCGAAGTGCTGCTGCTGGACGTCGAGCCGCTCTCGCTGGGAATCGAGACGCTGGGCGGCGTGATGACCACGCTGATCCCGCGTAACACCACGATCCCGACCAAAAAGATGGAGGTCTTCTCCACGGCAGAGGACGCCCAAACCACCGTCGACATTCACGTCTTGCAGGGCGAGCGGCCGATGGCGGCCAACAACAAGACGATTGGGCGGTTCCAGCTGGCGGGCATCCCACCCGCTCCGCGGGGGATTCCGCAAGTCGAGGTCACCTTCGACATCGACGCCAACGGCATCTTGCACGTCTCGGCCAAGGATCGCGCCACCGCTAAGGAGCAGTCGATCCGCATCGAGGCCACGTCCGGGTTGAGCCAGGACGAGATCGAGCGGATGGTGACGGAGGCCGAAGAGCACGCCACAGAGGACAAGGGCGCGCGCGAGCTCGTCGAGGTACGCAACAAGCTGGATACCCTCATCTACCGGGTCGAGAAGGACTCGGCCGAGTGGGGGGACAAGCTTGACGAGGAGTCCAAGAAGCGGCTGGAGGAGGCGGTCGAGGGGGCCAAGAAGGCGCTGAAGGAGGGTCAGGACGCGCAGGCGCTCAACCGAGCGCACGACGAGCTGATGCAGGCGTTCTCGGCCGCCGGCCAAAAGCTCTACGAGGCGCAGGCGGCGGCCGCCGGCGCGGGCACGGGCGCCGCCGCAGGCGCCGAGGGGAGCCGCCCCGAGGGCGAGGCCGAGCCGGAGGTCGTCGAGGCCGACTACGAGATCGTCGAGGAAGACAAGGAGAGCTGAGGGAGCAACGCCAGCGGCGCCTCGCTCATCCAAATCGACGGGGCCCCGCGCTTAGACGGGAGCCAGCTTGGCCGGAACCGGCCCCTTCGCAAACGGGTAGCAGGAGACGCGACCGGTCATCCCATGAACTGAAGGAAAGGGACTCGCCATGCGTGATCCGCTGCGCAGTAAGATCCAGTTTCTCGTCGTGACCTCGCTGGCCCTGGCCCTCGCTCTGGGGCTCGCCTCAGGCTTCCGCTGGGCGCGCGGCGAGAACGTCGCGACGCCAGCGCTCGCGGCGACGGCCGCACAGCTCGAGGCGACGTCTACCCAGGCGCCCGTTGTCGCGGAGCTGCCAGCCCTCGAGAGCCGCGAGCAAGGCTCCCTGGCGCCCAACTTCCCGGCGCTGGCCGAGGTCAGCCGGGCGTTCGTGTCGATCGCCCAGTCAGTGAGACCGGCAGTAGTCTCGATCAACACGAGTGGGGCGCCGCAGCGCATGCGGCTGCCCCAGCGCTTCGAGGAGCTCTTCGGGCCGTTCCACCCGGAGCTCGAGGAGACGCCGTTCGACGTGCCGCTCGGTCGGGGTTCCGGCTTCATAGTGTCGAAGGACGGCCACGTGCTCACCAACAATCACGTGGTGGCCAACGCGGAGCGGATCGCCGTCGAGCTTATCGACGGTCGCCGGATCGCGGCCGAGCTGGTGGGTCGTGACCCAACCACTGACATCGCCGTGCTGAAGATCGAGGCCGAGAACCTGCCGACGGTGACATTGGGTAATTCCGAGGACGCGTCGGTCGGCGAGCTGGTGCTGGCGATCGGCAACCCGGGCACCGAACTCACCTCCGCTCTGCCGTTTACGGTGACCGTCGGCATCATCAGCGCCAAGGGGCGCAACCTGGGCATCATCCAGCGGACGGCACGGAGTGAGTACGCCATCGAGGACCTGATCCAGACCGACGCCGTGATCAACCCCGGAAACTCGGGCGGCCCCCTCGTCAACTATCGAGGCGAAGTGATCGGCGTCAACACAGCGATTCAGAGCACGACCGGATTCTACCAGGGCTACGGCTTCGCCATCCCGATCAGTCTGGCCAGGAACGTGATGGACGACCTGATCGAGTTCGGCCGGGTGCGCCGCGCTGCCCTGCGGGTTCAGGTCGCCCCCGTCTCGCTGGCGGACGCCAAAGCGTTCAAGTTGCCTGAGCCGCGAGGTGCTGTGATCCAGGATTTTCCAAAGGACAGCCCCGCTGAGAAGGCCGGCCTGAAGCGTGGCGACGTGATCGTGGCTGTGAACAGCGAGCCCGTCGAGCGCGTGGGACAGCTGCAGCGCATGATCGCCGCCTATGAACCGGGCTCACGCGTCACGGTCACCGCCATCCGCTACGGCGAACAGCTGAACTTCGACGTGAAGCTGGCCGAGGCCCCCGTACCCGAGCCGGAGACGCTGAGCGCCAGAGCCGCCGACCGGCCCGGCAACATGCTGATCGGTGTGCAGGTGAGAGAGCTGACACCCCAGCTCGTCCAGTGGGCCGGTTTCCAGGAGGACGCGGGTCTGGCCGGCGTGCTCGTCACCAACGTGGCACGCTTCGGGCCAGCCGCGAGCGCCGGGCTCTTTCCCAAAATGCTGATCCAGCGGGTGAACGGTCGATCGATCGGGAACGTGGAGGACTTCGACGCGGCGCTCCAGGGCGTGGGGCCGGGCGACGTGGTTTCCATCGACGCCGTTTGGGCCGGGCCAGACGGTGAAGCAAACCACCGGATCGTCAACCTCGAGATCCCGCGAAACTGACCGCGCCGGGAGGGTGGCGGCCGAGCGCTGAGGTCGCCACCACCCGCTTCTTTCTTGACCTTTTCGCCCGTTCAGGTAAAGTAAAGAGCGGTTTTGCCACCTGCGAAAGTGGCGGAATTGGTAGACGCGCCAGCCTTAGGAGCTGGTGGCCGATCGGCCGTGGGGGTTCGAGTCCCCCCTTTCGCACTCGAGGCCCCGACGGCCGAGGACGAGCGCTCCGTGTCCCAGACCACGACCAACCTGCAGATCTCCGTCGAAGAGCCCGCGGCTTGGAGCCGCAAGCTCGTCATCACCGTGCCCGCTGGCCGCGTCCAGACGGAGCGCGCCAAGGTGGCCCGCCAGCTCTCCAAGCGGGTCCGGGTGCCCGGCTTCCGCAAGGGCAAGATCCCAGCCCAGCGCCTGGAGGCCCGCTTCGGGCCGGAGATCGATCGCCAGACCCAGCAGCAGGTCATCGACACGGCCTTCCGCGAGGCGGTCCGCGTCAAGAGCCTGGAGCCGATCAGCGAGCCCCGCGTCGCCAAAGTCAGCTACGACCGCGGCGCCGAGCTGACCTTCGAGGTCGCCTTCGACATCCGGCCGGAGGTCAAGCTGGCCCGAACGGGAGGCTTCCGATTGACCCGGCCGGAGGTCACGATCAGCGAGGAGGAAGTGGAGGCACGCTTGGAGGTGCTGCGCCGACAGCAAGCCCTCTGGCGTCCTGTGGAGCGCCGCCCCGCCACCGGCGACACGGTGGAGGTGACGATCACCCCGCTCGAGGCTGGCGCCGCCGATCCGGAGGCGCGCCCCTATCGCTTCGCCCTCGGCGAGGGGCGCGCGATCCCTGAGGTAGAAGCGGCGATCATGACCCTGGAGCCCGGCGGCGCCGATGAGTTCTCCATAACTTTTCCGGAGGATTTCGAGGACGAAGAGCAGCGGGCCTCGACCCAGCAGATGCGGATCGAGCTTCTGCAGGTGTTGGAGCAGGAGCTGCCAGAGCTGGATGACGAGCTCGCGCGCTCCCTCGGTGAGTTCGAGGACCTCGAGGCCCTCACAGCTGCAATCTCGGAGGACCTGCGTCGGATGAAGGAGCAGGAAGTCGAGCTCCAGCTCGACCAGCAGATCATCGACCAGATCATCCAGGCGAATCCGTTCCACGTACCGGAATCGATGGTTCAACGCTACCTGGACGCCCTGGTCGGCCAGCCCAAGGAGGCGGACCCCGAGCTGGTTGAGCGGGCCCGGGAGGAGGCACGTCCGACCGCCGAGTGGGGTATCAAACGCACGCTGATCATCCAGCGGATCGCCAGGGTCGAGGAGCTCGAGGCGAGCAAGGAGGAGGTCCAGAAGCGCCTGCAGGAGATCGCCCAACGGGCGGGCCGCCCGTTGGGGGAGGTCCGCTCGCGGCTGGCGAAGACGGGCGAGCTTCACGACCTCGAGCGGCGTCTCACCGAGGAGAAAGTGTTCAAGTTCCTGAGGCAGCAGTCGGAGGTGCAGCCGGTCTAATTCGGGATCGCAGCGTTAACCAGAGGGAAAACACAGCCATGACCCCCTACGCACCTTACGTGATCGAACGGTCCAGTCGCGGCGAGAAGGTATACGACATCTTCTCCCGCCTGCTCATGGATCGTATCGTCTTCCTGGGCTCGCCGATCAATGACGAGGTCGCCAACCTTCTCATCGCCCAGTTGCTCTTCCTGCAGGCGGAGAACGCGGAAAAAGACGTCTACCTCTACATCAACTGTCCTGGCGGTAGCGTCTACGCAGGGCTGGCCGTCTACGACACCATGCAGTTCATGACCGCGCCGGTGTCGACCATCTGCATGGGCATGGCCGCCTCGATGGGCGCGCTCCTCCTGGGCGCCGGTACGCCGGGCAAGCGCTCGGCGCTTCCCAACTCGCGCATCATGATCCACCAGCCCTCGAGCGGCGCCTCCGGTACGGCCTCCGATATCGAGATCGCCGCGAAGGAGATCCTCTACGCGCGGGCGCGGATCAACGACATCATCGCCTTTCATACCGGTCAGCCCCTCGAGAAGATCGCCGAGGACGCCGATCGCGATCGTTTCATGTCGCCGCAGGAGGCGGTAGACTACGGGCTGATCGATCAGGTCATCACCAGCAAGGCCGACGTCGATAGCGAGGACGGGAAGGAGTGATGGGGGGAGCGAGATGACGACCCACGGCGATAAGAACCTGCGCTGCTCGTTCTGCGGCAAGTCAAAAGAGAGCGTCAAGAAGTTCATCTCCGGCCCGAACGTCTCACTCTGCAATGAGATCCTCGCGGAGGAAGAGGAACGCGCCGCCGCCGATACGCTCGCACACGTCCCCACACCCCGCGAGATCAAGGAGGCGCTCGACCAGTATGTCATCGGACAGGAGAAAGCGAAGAAATCGCTGTCGGTCGCCGTTTACAACCACTTCAAACGGATCAACAACCAGGGATTCGTCGAGGAAGTGGAGATCGAGAAGTCCAACATCCTCCTGATTGGACCGACCGGCGTCGGCAAGACTCTGCTCGCTCGCACCCTGGCTCGCCTGCTCGACGTCCCCTTCACCATCGCCGATGCCACTACGCTCACCGAGGCCGGCTACGTCGGCGAAGATGTCGAGAACATTCTAGTCCAGCTGCTGCAGGCCGCCGACTATAACATCGGGGAATCCGAGCGCGGGATCGTATACGTCGACGAGATCGACAAGATCGCACGTAAATCGGAGAATCCATCGATCACGCGAGATGTGTCGGGCGAAGGCGTGCAGCAGGCGCTGCTCAAGATTCTCGAAGGGACGGTCGCCAATGTGCCGCCGCAGGGCGGACGCAAGCACCCCCAGCAGGAATACATCCAGATCGATACGCGCAACATCCTGTTCATCTGCGGAGGCGCCTTCGCCGGTCTGGAGACGATCATCGAGTCGCGGATCGGCACTCGCCAGATTGGCTTCGGCCGCGTCGACGACAACATGGCCAAGGCCGGGATCAAGCTCGGCGAAGGGAAGTACGACCCCTTTTACCACGTCGAACCCGAGGACCTGATCCGCTACGGGCTGATCCCGGAGCTCGTAGGTCGAATGCCGGTGATCGTCGCGCTCGATGATCTCGACGAGGACGCCCTGGTCGACATCCTCCAGGAGCCGAAGAACGCCGTCACCAAGCAGTATCAGAAGATCGTCCAACTCGAGGACATCCGGCTGAAGTTCGAGCCGGATGCCCTGCGCGCGATCGCCCGCAAGGCGATCGACCGCGGCACCGGAGCCCGCGGCTTGCGAGCGATCATCGAAGGGCTGATGCTGGAGATTATGTTTGACCTCCCCTCACGGAAAGACGTGCGGGAGGTCGTGGTGACCAAAGAGTGCGTGGAGGGGCACGCCACTCCGATTCTAATTCTCGAGCCCGAGCCCCGTCGCAAGGAAGCCTGAATGGATGTGCACGGCCGGCGGCACTCAGCCAGGCACCCGACGCCAAAGATGAACCTCCGCACTATCGCCCGTTTCGTCCCCTTCACACTGATCGCTGCCTGTGCTTCCGCGCCGGCGGCCGAAGACGGGGCCGGCGAGCCGGCGCCGCGCTCCGAGCCGGGAGCGGAAGCCCTGCCGCCGGTCGGCTACGGCACGCTCCGCCAAGACAACTTCACCGTGCTCCTGGCGTCGGGTGACGTGCAGATCAAGCTAACCCCGCTCGACGAGTCGGTGATCCGCCTGGCAGCACCCGACACCTACCAGCGGCTGCACGGGCTGGTGACCTCACGCCGAGAGAGGATCGCGGAAGCAGCGGCGAACGCGGGGTTACGGCAGAACCCGCTGGTCTTTCTGGTCTCATTCTTCACTTACGCCCGACAGTCCGAGTTCGAGCCGACCGACGTGGAGTTGACCAGCCAGGGGATACTGTTTCGGCCTCTCGGGATCATTCCGCTCACGCCTGGGTGGGGCCGCCAGCAGCTCCGGCAACAGGAAGTCCAGTCGGCGCTATACCTGTTCGACCCGGCGATCGATCTGAAGGTCGCCTACCAGGTGGCGTACGGTGCCAACCAGAGCTTGGCCTGGGGCTCGATCATCCGAGTGCTGGAGGCTGAG
>CAYFXF010000075.1:0-6829 GCA_964347085.1 uncultured Gemmatimonadota bacterium
TGGGGAGCTTCCTGCGCGCGAAGCCGTACGAGCTGCAGCACAAGGTGAAGTTCGGTCAGCTGGGCACGACCATGGCCACGATTGAGCCGCTCGTCTCCGACATCGATGAGATGAAGGCTCTCTACAAGGCCCTGACGAGCTCAACCAATTACCCGGATCCGTAGCCGCCGACGCGGGTTCGGCGCCAGGCGAGAAGAGGGCCGCCTAAAGGGCGGCCCTCTTTCATCTCCGGGAGAATCGCCGGGCCGCTGAGTCTGGGGACACGAGTCTCAGTACGAGCCGTCAGACCTGCCAGGTGCGGCCGGCGCGCAGGACGTCGTTGAGGTCGCCGCAGCAAGCGGCGTCGAGACGGGTCGTCACCTGATCCTCGAAGGCCGGCGCCGGGTCGCAGTAGATGACGCCGAGCGCCACCGGCAGGTCGGGCGGCTCCATCTGGACGAGCAGCGACGCCAGGTTGCGGTCCTTCTCATCATGGACCAGCAGGTCGTCGGCGCCCACCCCGTTCTCACCGATCGTCACCGCCTCGAGCTGCAGCGTGCCCGGCTTGAGCCGCAGGCCCCGGTTCTTCTCCGCCCCGAAGATGAGCGGTCGACCGTGCTCGACGTGGACCTGCGCGTCGGCGGCGACACTCTTGTCGGTGAAGTCGGCGAAGGCAGCGTCGTTGAAGACGATGCAGTTCTGGAAGATCTCGACGAACGAGGTGCCGCGGTGCGCCTTGGCCCGCGTCAGTACTTCCACCATGTGCTTCTGCATTGGCCCTTGGTCAGCCCGTAGATCTCGTTGTTGAACAGGCAGATCTGCAGGTCGACGTTCCGCCGCAGCACGTGGAGCGTGTGGTTGCCACCGATGCTCAGCAGGTCGCCGTCGCCGGTCATTACCCAGACGTCGAGCTCGGGGTTGGCCAACTTGACGCCGGTGGCCACGGCGGGCGCGCGCCCGTGGATGGTGTGAAAGCCGTAGGCCGACATGTAATACGGGAAGCGGGCGGCGCAGCCGATCCCCGAGACGAACACGGTGTTCTCTTTCCGAACACCCAGGTCGGCCAGCGCGCGCTGGACGGCCTTGATGATCGCGTAATCCCCGCAGCCGGGGCACCAGCGCACCTCCTGGTCGGAGGCGAAGTCGGCGGGCTTCAGCTTCTCGATATCCGTCGTCGTCGTGGCCATGTTCACTTATCCAATCGGGAACGGATCGCCTCGGCGATCTCGGCGATCTTGAACGGACGGCCCTCCACCTTGCTGAGGCTCTCGGCCGGCAGCAGGTACTTGGATCTCAACAGCATGACAAGCTGTCCGCTGTTCATCTCCGGGACCAGAATCCGCGCGTAGCCCTTCAGCAGTTGGCCCAGGTTGCGCGGGAAGGGCGACAGGTAGCGCAGGTGGATGTGCGAGACGTCGTAGCCCTCCTCGCGCGCCAGGCTCACGCCCTGGTAGATCGGCCCGTAGGTCGAGCCCCAGCCCACTACCGCCAGCGCGCCGCGCTCCGCGCCGAGCTCCGGCTTCTGGGCCGGGATGTCGTCAGCGATGCGCGCGATCTTGGCGGCGCGGGCCTCGGTCATCCGGGCGTGGTTCTCCGGGTCGTACGAGATATCGCCGGTGTCATAGTCCCGCTCGAGACCGCCGACCCGGTGCTCGAGCCCCGGGGTCCCCGGCCGCACCCAGGGCCGCGCCAGAGTCTGGGGATCGCGGAGGAACGGGTGGAAGCCCTCCGGGTTGGTGCGGAAGGCGACCGGGAAGCTCGGCAGCTGATCGGCGTCGGGGACGGCCCAGGGCTCGGCGGCGTTGGCCAGGTAGGCGTCGGTCAGCATGATGACCGGGGTCATGTACCGGGTGGCGAGGCGCACCGCCTCGATCCCGACCTTGAAGCAGTCGGCCGGCGAGGCGGCGGCGATCACGGCGAGCGGCGCGTCGCCGTGCCGCCCGTAGACCGCCTGCAACAGGTCGGCCTGCTCTGGCTTGGTCGGCATGCCGGTCGAGGGGCCGGCGCGCTGCGCGTTGACAAGCACGAGCGGCAGTTCGGCGCCGACCGCCAAGCCGAGCGCCTCGGTCTTGAGCGCGACACCGGCGCCCGAGCTCGAGGTCACGCCGAGCGCGCCGCCGAACGAGCCGCCGATCGCGGAGCAGATCGCGGCGATCTCGTCCTCGGCCTGGAAGGTGACTACGCCGTGCGCCGATTAGCCCCCAAGCCGTCGCCTCAGTGCCGGTCACCGTGCGGTAGAGGCCAGGCGCGACGTCGGCGGGTCGCACCGTGTAGCCCACCACGTCGCTCGGCATCTCGGCCGTCTCGCCGTAGGCGTGTCCGGCGTTGAGCGCGGCGATGTTGGCGTCCCGGATCTGCGGGTTCTTAGCGAACTTACCCTTCAGCCAGTCGATCGTTGCTGTACGCTCGCGGCCGTACATCCAGAGCATGAGACCCAGCGCCCAGAGGTTGCGCGAACGCCGCGCCTCCTTGGCGGTGACGCCAAACTCCTTGACCGCCTCTTCAGTCAGCCGCGTCACGTCGAGCTTGACGATCTGATAGCGGGCGAGCGTGTCGTCCTCGAGCGGGTTCGACTCGTAATGGGCCTTCTTCAGATTGCGCTCGTTGAACGTGCTCGGGTCGACGATGATCATGCCGCCGATTCGCACGTCCGACAGGTTGACCTTGAGGGCGGCGGGGTTGAAGGCGACCAGCACGTCCAGCTCGTCGCCGGCCGTCCGGATGTCGGCAGAACCGAAGTGGACTTGGAAAGCCGACACCCCGTAGGTCGTGCCGGCGGGCGCGCGGATCTCGGCCGGGTAGTCGGGCAGCGTCGCGATGTCGCTTCCGGCCAGGGCGCTCTCGATCGCGAACTGCGAGCCGGTGAGCTGCATCCCGTCGCCGGAGTCGCCGGCGAAGCGGATGACCGTCGCGTCGCGGACTTCGCGGACCCGGTTGATCCGTGGCGGCGAGGTGGCCGTGGCGCCCATGGTCGGACCGCCGCCCGGGCTGTTGCCGCTCATATGCGAGAATCACCCCGTCGGTTCGAGGGAAAAGCTGTTTACCGAGTCCTTGTATGATATTCGGATTCGGCGCTCCCGCCAGCCGCAGGCGGCCGCGCGGGCCGCGGCGCGGCGGCTCGCCCGCGCGGCCTCATCCTGCCGGCGGCCGAAGGACCAGCAGGAGCGCGAGCAGCGCGACGACGTTGCTGGCGACGAGCGACCAGCCGAGGCGCCGCAGCTGCCGCGGGTGGATGCCCAGTGAACCGAAGACGAGCGCGACGAGTGCGGTCGGGACGACCGCGACGGCAGCGCGAGCGGAGGAGTCATCCGTGATGGCCAGAACGAGCCCCGCGCAGACGGCGGCGGCGCTGACCAGCGGCGCGACCCAGCCGCGCCAGCCGGGCTCGACACCCCGCTTGGCCCGGGCGATGATGGCCCGCACGGTGAACGTGCTCAGCGAGAAGGCTACGGCCCAGACCGTGGCGGCCACCCAGACGACGCGTGCCGGGACGCTCGCCGCCAGTGCGGTCGGGATCATCGCGGTCGAGAGTGCCAGCGCGACAATCAACTCGCCGGCCGCCGTCTTCTCACGACGGGTCAGGATGAAGGGGACGAGCAGCGTGGCGAGGCCGAAGGGGACGAGCGCGCCGGCACGTGCGGCGGACGGGGCGAGCCAAAGCCCCAGCGCGGCTGCGGGGAGCCCGACGGCCGCCAGCGCGGCGAGCCGCCGCCAGGCCTGCGCGCCCAGCTCGCGCCGTGCCCGACCGCCGCGTCCTCCGCTCACGACCAGGGCGGGCTCGTGGGCCAGAAAGGCGGCCAGCGTGGCGACGATCAGCAGCGCCTGGGCCGCGGTCGGCCCGCCGAGGGCGAGCGCGGTGAGCTGGGGAAAGAGGAACTGCGCGTAGGCCCCATGCTCGCGGGGCAGCAGCGCGCCGCCGGAGCTCGCACCGTGTCCCCCGCGCCCCCCGCGCCCCCCGCTCAACCGCCGAGCCCCTGCTTCTCGAAATAGCGCTGGTGATACTCCTCGGCCTCGTAGAACGTCGAGGCCGGCGTGATCTCCGTCACCACCGGCTGAAGGTAGCGGCCGCTCGCCTCCAGCTTCTGTTTCGAGGCTTGGGCCGCCGCCTCCTGCTCCGGTGTGTGGAAGAAGACAGCCGAGCGATACTGCGATCCCACGTCTGGGCCCTGCCGATTCGGCGTGGTCGGGTCGTGGATCGACCAGAAGAGGTGGAGCAGCGCCTCGTAGGAGACCCGCTCGGGGTCGTAGTCCACCTGCACCGCCTCGGCGTGTCCGGTCTTGTCCGAGCAGACGTCCTTGTAGGTCGGGTTCTCGAACGAGCCGCCGGTGTACCCAACCTGCGTCGCCTGCACGCCCGCGACCTGGCGGAACGCCGCCTCGACGCCCCAGAAGCAACCGGCGGCGAAGGTCGCCCTCTCGCGCCGCTCGCTGTTCGGCCCCGTGTCGTTCGTCATTGTGCAGCTCCTCCGTCAGTCAAACGCATGGCGCCGCGGGTTTCAAGCGGCGCGCCGCGCGCTATAGTTGTTGCGTTGGCTGGAGATAATACCTGATTTGCCCCGCCCGCGTTCCGGGCGGCGAGGACCGGGCGCGCGCCTCGCCGACCCCGGCGCCCCGCTGATGACGGCCCCCAGCTACTCCTGCCGTCGGCGGCCCAACGGGAAGGTGAGGCCTGCGGAGAGGTAGACCGTCCGGGTCTTGATCGAGTCCACGTCGTCAGACAGCTCGCTGATGTCGGTGAAGCCATGCTGGTAGAGCAGGTCAAGCAGCAGCGAGCTGAATCCGACGTCCCAGGTCACCCCGCCACCCAGCATGAGCCCGCTGTCGGCACCGCGCGTGCGCGGCGCATCGACGGCTTCCGAGCAGTCCTCGTCCGTGACAGTGGCGGTCGAGACGCGGCAGCGCGACTCGAGCGCGAGAAAGACGCCCAGGTAGAGGTGCGGCGCCAGCCGGCTCGGCAGGGTCAGGGTAGCGAGCACCGGGATCTCGATGTAATCGACGCCGAGCTCGACGCTCCCGTCCCCCTCGGCAAAGCCTTTGCGCGAGTAGAGCACGTTCGTCTGCAGGCCCAGGATGCGAGTGATCTCGACCGAGGCCAGGACGCCGAAGTGGAAGGCGCCCGTCGTGCCTACGTCCTGGCTGAACAGCGAGCCCTGGGCATCCGCGTTGGCGACGTTGACGCCGCCTCTGGCACCCAAAGTGACCTGTTGCGCCTGAGCCGAGGCCAGCGGGACGGCCAGCAAGACGGCGGCGATACAAGCGTTGATCGATCGCATCGGTACCCGCGGTGCTCCTTGTCTCTGCCAGTGGCTCGTTGGCATACGCAGCTGGGCGTACGCGTGCGTGCGACCGTTGCGGCGTCGTTATAACTGGCGAGTGACGCGCCGCGCAAGAGTGGCAGCTCCGTCGATTCGCGGTCCGGGATTTGCGCCGCTGGCAAGGGCGGGCTTGTAGCCGAGAGCGGCATACGGCTCCCTGTGCGGCCGACTCGCGCCAAGTGAGTCTCCGTATCCGTGGACACGTTGCGCGCGCACCTCTATTTTCACCGCGGCCATCGCGGGAGTCGGTACACAGTACCTTTGCATCAATTGAGGAGGACCCATGGGCGGACTGGGCGGCCTTTTCGGCCTGCTGATACTCGTCGCCGACATCTGGGCGGTGGTCAACATCTTCAAGAGCAGATCCGCCATGGCGGCGAAAGTGCTCTGGACGGTCTTCATCCTTTTCTTCCCGCTGGTCGGGTTCATCGCCTGGATTCTGCTCGGTCCGCGGCCGCCCCGCTCCTGAAGGTCGCGGCGCGCTCTCCCGCCTCATGTCGCTGCGATCGACTCTGCGGGCGCTGCTGACTCTGGGCCGCGGCGTAAGGCGCGGGATCTCCGAGCTCACGGCAAGCGACGATCCCGTCGCGATGTTCGGGGTCTGGTTCGAGGAGGCTAAGCGCGCCGGCATCCTGCTGCCGGAGAGCATGGCGGTGGCGACAGCCACCCGCGACGCCGTTCCCTCGGCCCGGATGATGCTTCTCAAGGGGGTGGACGAACGCGGATTCGTCTTCTTCACGAACTACGGCAGCCGTAAGAACGCTGAGCTGGACGCGAACCCGCGGGCGGCGCTTGTCTTCCACTGGGCCGTGCTCGGCCGGCAGGTGCGGGTCGAGGGCACAGTCGAGCGGATCAGCGCTGAGGAGTCGGAGGCCTACTGGCGGACGCGGGCCCGCGGCAGCCAGCTCGGCGCCTGGGCGTCGCGCCAGAGCGAGGAGCTCGGAGCGCGTGCCGAGCTCGTGCGGCGGTACGGCGAGTTCCGCGAGCGGTTCAGCGGGGACGATATCCCGCTGCCGCCCTTTTGGGGCGGCTGTCGGGTGCGGCCTGAGGCGATCGAGTTCTGGCAGGGGCGCACCGACCGACTGCACGATCGCCTGCGCTACGAGCGTACAGCCGACGGCTGGAAGGTCGTGCGGCTGTACCCGTAGCGGGCGGCGCCGTTCGACTTGGGTGCGACTCAGGCCGTCAGGCCGTCAGTACCTGCTCTCCGTCCAGCTTAGCCACGATCACCGCGCCGCAGGAGTCGCTGAGCACGTTCACTGTGGTGCGGAACATGTCGAGGATGCCATCGGCGCGGGGGACTATCCCCGACCCCTCGAGCGGCAGCCCGACCGCAGTTAGGATGATCGACATCATGACGAGTCCCGCCATCGGCACGCTGGCCGCGCCGATCGAGGCGAGCAGCGCAGTGATCACGACCAGGAGCTGCTGGTCGAATGAGAGCGGGATGCCATAGACCTGCGCGATGAAGATCGCGGCCACACACTCGTAGAGGGCCGTGCCGTCCATGTTCACCGTTGCGCCGATCGGCAGCA
>CAYFXF010000076.1:0-6415 GCA_964347085.1 uncultured Gemmatimonadota bacterium
GCCACCATCGCGAATCTATCCGACCGGGTCGGTACCTAGCAAGGAGACCGGTATGCCTAGCTGGCGCATGGCATCCCCCACCGTGTGGTTCGAGCCCGTCACGACGATGGTCGACGCCAGCTGTGCAGCATGATCCAGTGCCGCGTCGAACTCCTCGATCACCTCCACGGCGTAGCTCGAGATCTTGGCCGCTACCGCCGCGGCGTTCCAACGTCGCTCCGCCGGCGAGCTGGGTGCTACCGTAAAGATCGACACGTCGGCCAGAGCCAGCAGCGGCGGCAACATCTCGGGCCACGGCTTGTCGCCCAGGATCGCCACGACCAGTGCCATCGGCGTGGGCAGGTCGAGGCTGGTAAGCGCCTGCGCCAACGCCTCGACACCGACCACGTTGTGGGCGACATCCAGCACCCAGGTTCGGTCACCGCGTTGCTCGATCTGCAACCTACCCGGCCAACGTATCGCGCCGATGCCCTGCTGTATCGCCGCGGCGCTCGGCCGCTGTGCTTCCGGCAGATTCTGCAGCACCAGCGCTGCCAGTCCGACGTTCCAGGCCTGATGGTAACCGACCAGCGGACAGTGTAACGAGATCGGCTCGCTGCAGCCGGGCCCGACGTACTCCAGCTCGGTTGAATCACGGCGGATCCGGATGCGCCGCACTCCGGCATGGTAGCCCAGCTGGAACTGCGGTGCGCCGACTCGTTCGGCCGTTTCGCGCACGATCTTGCCGGCCTCCGGTCCCAGGCGACCCAGCACCAGAGGTACGCCCGGCTTGGCGATGCCCGCCTTCTCGCCGGCGATGGCGCTGAGCGTGTTACCGAGATAGTCGGAATGGTCCCACGCCACGTTCGTGATCGCCGCCACGTCCGGCAACAGCACGTTGGTCGCGTCCAATCGGCCGCCGAGGCCGACCTCGGCGACGACGTAGTCGACGCCGGCCTCTGCGAAGCACAGGAACGCCAACGCGGTCGCGACCTCGAAGAACGTCGCGCCCTCCTCGACGACCGGCCGCAGCCGGCGCGCGCAGCCCGCCAGCAGCTCATCGTCGACCAGTCGCCCATCGATCTGGATCCGCTCGGCGAATTCCATTAGGTGGGGCGAAGTGTAGAGGCCTACCCGATGACCGGCGACCTTTAGGGTGCTGGCGACCATTGCCGCAACCGATCCCTTGCCGTTCGTTCCGCCCACGTGCACCGAACGGTAGCTCATGTGTGGCCGGTCGACGGCGTGGAGCATCGAGCGCGTGCGCCGGAGACCCCAGCGGATCTCACCGGTGGGTCGCAGTCCGAGTAGCTCGGTTAGATCAGAGGTCGTCAAGCTGAGAGGTGTGAGGCGAGTAATAAGTCGCCCGTCTTTCTCTAGCCTGTCATGTGCAGGAGCAGGCGCGAGACGGTCGGCTTGAGCTCGGGGCGTGGTACGACCATGTCGACCATACCGTGCTCGAGCAGGAACTCGGCACGCTGGAAGCCGTCCGGCAGCTCCTGACCGATTGTTTGCTCGATGACCCGTGGCCCGGCGAAGCCCACGAGGGCGCCGGGTTCGGCGATTATGACATCGCCCAACATCGCGAACGAGGCGGTAACCCCACCGGTTGTCGGATGAGTGAGGATCGACAGGTAAGGCAGCTTCGATTTGTGCAGCTGTCCGAGCGCGCTCGACGTTTTTGCCATCTGCATGAGGGAGAGGACGCCCTCCATCATCCGCGCGCCGCCCGAGGCCGAAACGATAATCAGGGGATGTTTCTCGTCGAGCGCGCGCTCGGCTACACGGGCGATCTTCTCGCCGACGACCGAGCCCATCGAGCCGCCGATGAACCCGAAGTCCATCACGCCGAACTTGACCTGCATACCGTCGATACGACCCCAGCCCGTCAGGACGGCTTCATAATTGTCACCCTTCTTCACGGCCCGTTCGTAGCGCTCGGCGTACGGTGTCGGCCCAACGAAATTCAGCGGGTCGACCGAACGCAGCTCCGGGTCGTATTCCTCCTCCAGCGCCTGGTCGAGTAGCAGGCGGGCGTAATCTTGAGGCTCGATGCGGAAATGGTGGCCGCACTTGAGGCAGACGTTGAAGTTGTCGAGCAGCTTCTCGCGGTACATGATCTCACCGCAGCTGTCGCACTTCGCCCAGACGTCCGCCGGCAGCTCACGCTTCTTCGCCGACAGCCTCTTCTTCTCTTTGCGGAACCAGGGCATGCAAACGGGACCTTTCCCTCGCTACCGGGCCGCGCAGCTGGGCCGCCGTCGCGCGGCGCCCCGATCGCAGGGGTGAAGGTGCGCCCTCAAAGATCGGCCAGCCGGGCCGGCATCGCAACGTGCAGTGCGTTTGAGCCGCTCATGCGACGGATCGCACGCCCGTCCTGTGCTCCAGCGCCACCCGCTGGACGATCGCCAGCGCAACGAACGACACGAGAAGGAAGCTCCCACCGTAGCTCAAGAAAGGCAGCGGCAGGCCGGTGATGGGAAGCAAGCCGACGGTCATGCCGACGTTCGCCACCAGATGCGCGAACCAGAGCGCAAACACGCCGAACACGACAGTCGACGCGAATGTGTCAGGGGTACGCTCGGCGATCTGGAGAACTCGCCAGAGGATCACCGCGAAGGCGATCAGCACCAGCGAGCTGCCGACGAATCCGAACTCCTCACCAACCACGGAGAAGATGAAGTCCGTATGCTGTTCCGGCAGGAAGGCCAGGCGCTTCTGCGTACCCAGCGCGAACCCTTTGCCCAGCCAGCCGCCCGACCCGATGGCCACCTGAGACTGAATGAGATGCCAGCCCGCCCCCTGTGGATCCGCCTCGGGCTGCAGGAAGGCCAGAATACGACCCTTCTGGTAGCCCGCCAGGCTGCGCCAGGCCGGCAGCACCAGCACGCCCATCGCCACGTTCGCAGCGACTACCGCCAACGCCTCCGAGACGTAGGGACGTGTCCAGTACATGAAGGCCACCACCAGCAAGAACCACACGCCCCAAAGCGGGGTCGAGAAGGCCAATGCGAGGCTGACCAGCGGGGTGAGCACCAACAACAGTTTGGCCATGGGAAGGCCTGACCAGTAGAAGCCGGCGAGCAGTAGCGCGATGAACACAGCGGCGGTGCCGAGGTCGGGCTCCGCCACGATCAGGGCCATCGGTAGCATGACGACGGCGAGCAATGGCAGCAGATCCCAGAGACTGTCTGGCGGCCGCTCGCGTCCGGAGACCAGTCGCGCCAGCATCAAGACGGTCGCCAGCTTGGCGAGCTCCGAAGGCTGAAAGCCGATCCATCCGAAGCGGATCCAACTGCGCGGACCGTCGCCCTCTCCCACAACGAGCACGGCGATCAGACAAAGCACCGCCGCGAAGTAGGCGACCGGGGTCACCCACTCGAGCCAGCGCAGCTCGACTTGCGCCGCGAAGGCGAAGGCAAGCAGCGCGATGCCGAACCAGACCGCCTGCTTCTGCCAGATCCCCGTCACCGACGACGGGATGTCCAGCTTACCCGCCGAGTAGATCATCGCCACGCCGAACAGGGTGAGCAGAGCGACCAGCGCGAAGATGACGCCGTCGCCGAGGCCGGAGAATACTCGCGCCCTCACGCTCACCGCCCCCCTGCCCGACTGGTTTCCATCGGGGCTGAGCCCTCCAGATAGTGCGCGATCAGCTTCGACACGATCGGCGCCGCTCCGCTGGACCCGTGCTTTCCGGCTTCGACGATGGCGGCGGCGACGATCACCGGTCGCTCCGCCGGCGCGAAGCCGATGAACCAGGCGTGGTCCTCGCCGTGAGGGTTCTGCGCAGTGCCCGTCTTGCCGGCCAGGGTCCAGCCTTGCAAGCGCGAGCCTCGAGCGGTCCCACCGGGCGCGTTCACCACCTCTACCAGCGCCGCTCGCAGGGTTGCCAGCTGCTCACCCTTCAGCGGCAGCCAGCCCGCCGGCTCGTTTAGCGGTCCGTCGCGAGCGATCGTCGGGGTCGGGAGCGACCCGTTCGATGCCAGCGCTGCGTAGAACTGCGCCATCTTCAGCGGGCTCTGCGCGTTCTCGCCCTGGCCGATTGCCAGGTTCAGCACCACGGCGTTGGTCCAGCCCCGGCGACCGTAGCGGCGCGTGTACCATGCCGTGTCGGGCGGGAAGGTACCGGTCGCTTCGGCCGGTAGGTCGATGCCCGTGGCGCGACCGAAGCCGAACCTCGGCGCGCCCCCCAGGATGCCCTCCAACCCGATCTTGAGGCCGAGTTGGTAGAAGTAGACATCGCAGCTTTCCCGAATCGCGCCCGTGAGGTCGAGGGTGCCGTGTCCCGTCGGCGTCCAGTCCTTGAACGGGCGCCCGTAGTAGAGCAGCGCCCCGCGGCACGGTATCGGCATCTCGGTCCCGCCGCTCGCATCGCCTTCCCTCATCGCGATGCCCGCCAGCACCAGCTTGAAGACCGAGCCCGGCGCGTAGGTCGCCGATACCGCCCGGTTGAATAGCGGACGCCCAGGATCGCTGTTCAGCGCGCGCCAGTCAGCCGGTTCGAAGCGGCCGACGAAGACGTTGGGATCGAAGCTCGGGGCGCTGTACATGGCCAGCACCGCACCACCCGGCTCCAGCGCCACCAGCGCGCCTCTCATCGTATCGGGGAACAGCTCGGCCGCCCGCTTCTGCAGCTCGAGGTCGATGTTGAGGTAAAGGTCGCTGCCGGGTGTGGCCGCCAGCGTCTCGCGGCCGCGGAAATTGCCGACCAGGCGGCCGAGCGCGTTCACCTCCACGTAGCGCACCCCGGCGGTGCCAGCGAGCACGCGGTCGTAGACCCGCTCGATCCCGGTCTGACCGACGGTGCTTCCGGGCCTGTAGCCCTCGAACTCGGGCAACGTGAGCGCGGCATCGCTGATCTCACCGACGTAGCCGATCACGTGAGCCAGGATCGGGCCCCAGGGGTAATGACGCTTCGGCGCCGCCTCGACTACGATGCCGCCGGGCAGCCGGGCGCGCCGTTCCTCGATCGCCGACACCTCGGCAAAGCTCGCATCGCTCTCGACCGTTATCGCGCGATTCGGCCGCTGGCGGTACGTGTCGATCAGGCGATCCACCTTCTCGCCCGAGTGGCCCAGGACACCCGCCAGCTTCTCCAGGGCGACGCGCAAGGAATCTTCCGACAGCGGCAGCACCGAGATCGAGTAGCCAGGGACGTTCTCGGCGAGCACGCGACCGTGACGATCGTAGATCGTACCGCGCGCCGCCGGTATCTCGAGCGCCCGGATCCGATTCTCGTCCGAGCGCAGAGCGTAAGTGGTGTACTTGAGGATCTGTATGCGGAAGAAACCCGCGGCCAGTCCCAGGATGACGAGTAAGACGAGCCAGCGCGCCAGTGGGCCCCGAGTCCGCCAGTGCCCCTGGGTTTGGCCGAGCACGCTCATCTTCCCTGCACGATCGGCAGCGTCAGGTACCCGACCGCGCCGGTCAAGACCCCATCGAGCGGCGCGCGCACGAACAGGAGTGAGAGCGGGTCACTGCCGACACCCAGCAAGAGGAAGCTCGCGACTTCATACACCCAGGTGCCGACCAGCAGGTAGGTGCCCATGAACAGCGGCTCCTCGCCCAGAAACAGCTCACGCGTCTGAGAGCCCAGGTAGGCGACCAGAACCAGCAGCAGGGTGGCAAGCCCGAAATGACTCACGGCCAACGCGTCCTCCAAGAGACCCAGCAGGAAACCGAGCGCCGCGGCACCGCCCGGCCGCATCGCCCGCGCCGCGACCAATACGCCGCAGACCAGCAGGTTGGGCCGGATAAACAGCGTGTCGAGCAACGGGCTGAGCGTATAATGGAGAAAGGCGAGGAGCGCCACGGTGACGATGAGCCCGAAGCGTCCCGCCGACCCGCCGGCCACGCTCAAGGCTGGCCACCCAACGCTCGTTCCCATAGGTCCGCTAAGTCGCTGTCGGCACGGTCGCCCACGAGCACCATCACCTCACGCACCGCGGCCGGATTGACGGCGGGTCGCACCAGGTAGCTCTTGGCCCAGCCCTCCTCTGCAGCGGTGAGCTCGACGACCCAGCCGATGGGGACGCCTCGCGGAAACACGCCGCCCAGTCCCGAGGTCACCAGCTCGGTCCCGGCCGCCAGCTCCACCTGATAGGGCGCGCCTTCCAGCATCATGAGCGACGGCGATGTGCCAGCCGGCTGAACGATGCCGAACACGCTCCCATCTGCCGTCATCGCGCTGACGCGGAACTCCGGGTGGGTCCAGAAGTCTCCGGCCGCCTGCCCGCGGGTCGCGGCACGCACGACCCCCACCAAACCGTCGGGTGCGACGACGGGCGCCTCGGCTTCGACACCCGCGGTCGCGCCCAAGTCGACGACGAAGGATCGTCTCACCACTTCGCCGGCGCGTCCTGTTGGATAGAGGTTGGCCGGCAAGAAGTTTCCCTGCTGCCGCTGCGAGAGCTCGAGCAACAGGCGCAGGCGG
>CAYFXF010000076.1:6425-6819 GCA_964347085.1 uncultured Gemmatimonadota bacterium
GATTCTCCTCGTCGACGTTTCGCAGGGTAAGCAACTCGGCGGAGAGCGAGTCGCGCTCGGAGCGCACGTATGCGAGCCGGGTGCGGAGGTCGCGGAGATTGGCGAAGTTGCTCTGCAGGCCGAGCACTGGGGCCAGCACCGTAGAGCGCACCATCGTGGCGAGCACCAGCTGCTGCCGGCGCGGCAGGGTTACGAGCACCAGCGCGGCCAGAAGCAGGGAAAGCAGCTGTAGGGAGTCGCGGCGGGCGAGCCGCCGCAGGCCCGAGTCCGGGTCAGAACTCCGACGATTCAGCTTGCCAGTACCCCTCGGTATCGCGGCAGGTCATCGAGGATTCGACCGGCGCCCCGAACTACGCAGGTCAGCGGCTCCTCATCGACGTGGATCGGCAGGTTC
>CAYFXF010000077.1:0-6329 GCA_964347085.1 uncultured Gemmatimonadota bacterium
ATCGAGGTCGGAGATCTTGAAGTCGAAGTGGGCGAGCGCGTGGGCGCCATCCACAATTCAGGGTATCCCCCGACGGCGGGCCATGCGCACCACGTCCCGAACCGGCAGGATCTGACCGGTGAGGTTGATCATGTGGCAGATCAGAATCAGCCGCGTGCGCGGGGTGATGTTCTGCTCGAAGCGCCGCACGATCTCGCCCGGGTCCTCGGACGGCACCGGGATCGAGAACTGCTTGAGAACGATCCCTTCACGGCGCTCGCGCTGCTCGAAGGTCGTGAGCATGCGCGGGTAGTCCTGTGTGGTGGTGAGCACCTCGTCGCCGGGCTTCAGGTCGTAGCCGAACTGGCAGATCTGAAGGCTCTCCGAGGCGTTCCGGGTGAGGGCCAGCTCTTCCGGATCAACGCCCCACTCACGGGCGAGGCGCTCGCGCACGGCCTCGCGCTGCGGCTCGAGCACGCGCCACATCGTGTAGACGGGCGCTTCGTTCGAGTAGTCGAGGTGCCGCTTCATCGCCTCCTGAACCCAGCCGGGCGACGGGCTCACGCCGCCGTTGTTCAGGTTGATCAGGCTGCGGTCGACGGTGAACGCCCGGGCGACCTCGAACCAGAAGTCCTCGTCGCCTGCGACCTCCTCGGGCGTGCCAGGGTGGCCGGCCAGCTGATCGGCGATGCCTGCGGCGCGTGAGCGGCGAAGCGGTGCGAACGGCACGCCGGCCGTGGCGGCGATCGCCGGCAGCCCGATCGCACCCAGAAACCTGCGACGCGTGTACACGCTCTCCCTCCTGCTGGAGTTCAGTTGCTGGCTGTGTCTGTCCGCCGCACCTTTCGCGTTATCTGCTCGTCCGCGTATCGCCAGCCTCGACTAGGGGCCGAGGTAAGAGATGCGGTAGATTCTCCCGCCTCGGTCGTCGGACACGTAGAGTGAGCCGTCGGGGCCCTGGGCGAGTCCGACGGGCCGGTGCTCGGCTCCGCGGGGGCTCACGTCGGGCCCCGCGAAGCCGTCGGCGAAGATCTCCCAGACGCCGGCCGGTCGATCGCCGGCGAACGGAACGAACACGACGTTGTAACCACCCTGGGGCAAGGGCGCGCGGTTCCAGGAGCCATGGAAGGCGATGAACGCCCCGCCCCGGTAGCGCTCCGGAAACTGTGCCCCGCTGTAGAAGAGGAG
The DNA here is from genome assembly GCA_964347085.1 of uncultured Gemmatimonadota bacterium. Lineage (GTDB taxonomy): Bacteria > Gemmatimonadota > Gemmatimonadetes > Palauibacterales > KS3-K002 > CAYFXF01. The sequence continues at coordinate 1,168 of CAYFXF010000077.1, forward strand.
CCCGTTCGGGCCCCAGTGGGCGGGAAAGGCCACGATCGGCTCTATCTTCTCGGCGCAGCGGCCGGCTTTGCGGCCGTCGCCGCCGTACTCGGGCGCCAACACTAGCCGATCCAGCTCCGGGTCGTGATAGCAATAGGGCCAGCCGAAGTCGGCGCCCGGCTCGATCCGGACGAGCTCTTCGGAGGGCAGCTCGGCGTTCTGCTCCATCGTGAAAAGCCCCGGCCAGTTCTGTCCCAGCTGATCACGCCCGTGTTGGACGCCATACAGATCGCCGGTCGTCGGGTGGAGGGCCAGGGCCACCATGTTCCGCAGGCCGGTGGCGAACCGCTCTCCGTCGGTCTGGCGCTGGCCGATCTGGCTCGCATCGAATCTCCAGACGCCAGCGCGTCGCTCAAGCTCCGGACAGGGATCCTGCCCCGGTGACTCGGCGGTCCGATCCTGTTTCTGGCAGGCGTTTGACGGTGCGCCGATGTTGACGAACAGCTGGCCGTCGGATGTGATGGCGAGCGACTTGGACCGGTGACTCCTGTCCGCGGGCAGATCTGAGACCACGGTTTCCGCAGGGCCCGAAGGTTCGATGCTGTTGGTCGGCAGCGGGTAGCGCACGATGGCATCGTCGGCGCCGAAGTAGAGGTACCCCCCATAAAGCGCGATCCCCGTGCCCCCGCGCTCACCGAACCGTTGCTGCACGTCGGCGGTCCCGTCACCGTCGCTATCTCGCAAGGCGAGGATCCCGATCGGGCTTTCGGTCCGCCGCGAGGCGGCCAGCGCGACGAACGCATCACCGTTGGGCGCGACGGCCAGGTGACGCGTTCGGCCCAGGCCGTCGGCGAAGACCTCAGCGCAGAAACCCGGCGGAAGCGTGAGCCCCGCTTTGGCCGGATCACATTCGGGCGCTTGGGCTCGCGCAGCGCCGCTGCTCGGAAGCGGGTTCGCGGCCGGGTGGCCCGTGGCTGGCGCGAGGCCCAGCCAGGCGAGCGCCAGCGACCACAGTCCGGCTTGCAGGATGAAGATCATCGAGTCTCTCCCCTCTCTTGTGCGGACGCTCGCCCGACCGGCCACACGACGACGGTCGGACCTCTGGGCTCGCGCCCTCGCAGGTAGGGTTTCGATGCTTGGGGACCCGCGAAAACTGGATGCAGAGAGCGCTGGGTCAAGTCTGCCCGGCCCGCGCGGCCCTCGCCGCGACTCAGGGGTGGAGGGGAAAATTCGGCCGCTTCACCTCTGCCGGCGGCTGATCGACGATCGCCTGCAGCGCGGCGCTGATCGCGGACTCGAGCTGCGGGTCGCGCCCAGCCCGCCATTCGGCTGGCAGGAGCTCGACCTCGACATCCGGCTCGATCCCTCGGTTCTCGATCGTCCAGCCGCCGGCGGGGTCGAAGGCGGCGCGGTTCGGTATGACGACGCGGCCACCGTCGATGAGCCGCGGGGTGAGTCCGTACGGCCCGATGCCCGCGCCCATCGTGCGCGTGCCGACGACCTTCCCGAGGCGGCGCAGCTGGAACATCAGGGCGAACGTCTCGGCAGCCGACGCGTTCACGTCGTTCACGAGCAACACCTTGGCCGCAGGCGGCGCGTTGGTCGGGACGCCGAGGACGTCGCCGAAGCGGAAGGAATAATAGTAGAGCGGCGTGCGGCTCAGCAGCTCGATCAGGTAATCCGCGGTGATGCCGCCGCCGGCGAACCGCTGGTCGATGATCAGGCCGCGCCGGTCCGCGTTTTCCAGCAGCTGTCGGAACGCCAGCTCGAGGCCGTGCGGGCCGAAGTTCGGGATGTAGACGTAGCCCAGCACAGCCTGCGACTTCTCATCGACGATTTCGCGATTACGCTCCGCCCAGTCGAAAGTTCGTAGCGTGTTCTCGCCGGGGAGCGGGACCACGGTGTAGGTGCGCGATGCCTTGCCGTCCGGCTGCTGGGCGACCGTGATCTCGACAGGCTGGAGAGCTTTGCCCTCGAAATAAGCGAACAGATTGCGCTCGGCCGTCATCGATTCGCCGTCAACGGCCAGCAGGTACTCGCCCTCCGCCACCTGGACGCCGGGCTGGTCGAGCGGCGCGCTGAGCAGCGGGTGCCCCGCGTTGAAGTGCCCGGAGCGGTAGATGCGCCGGAGGCGGTAGCGGCCGCGATCGATCTCGTAGTCGGCGCCCAGCAGTCCCACGCGTCCCGGCGGTTCCTCCACTTCAGGCTGGTCACCGCCGCTCACTTCCAGGTGGCTGACCGACAGCTGACCGAGCGCCTTGCCGATCAGCCAGTTGAGGTCGCGTCGGCGGGTGATGTGGGGCAGGTAGCTCGCGTAGTGGCTCTCCAGTTCGGCGAGGTCTTGGCCGTGGTAATTCGGGTCGTAGAAGAAGTCGCGCATGAGCCGCCAGGCCTCGCGATACATCTGCTGCCATTCGGCGGCGCGATCGACCTCGACCTCCAGCGCCTCCAGGTCGAGCCGTAGCGGGTCGGAGTCCGGCGGCACCGAGCCGGAGAAGAACGCCCAAGTCTGACCCGTCCGATAGAGGATGCGAGATCCGTCGGCGGTTACGGCCCAATCGTCGACTTCCTCGATCAGAGGCTCCAGCTCGCGCGGCTCGGACAGCTGGTAGTGGTAGAGTGTATGGGTCGGCGCCACGCCGGGCGCCGGGGCGTCCGGCCACTCCGCGACGAGCGCGTAGAGCTGGCCCGAGTCGCCCGGGGCGAGCCCGACGAAGTCGTGGGCGGGAAGGGGGAGTGGTACGATCCGATCTCCGATCCCCCGAAACTCGATCAGGGCAGCGTCCCGCTCCTGCCCGCGAGCTTCCCGGCCGGCGTTGCGGCCTCCCGGTCGCGGTCGGCGCTGCGGTGTGCCCTCAACGCCTGCCGGGCCGGGGCCGGGCGCCGTGGGCCGGTCGGCCTCCGGGTTCGGCGTGCCCGTCACGGGAAGGACGGGTGAGGGCAGACCCTCGCGGAGGACGACGAGCTGCAGCCGCCGTCCTACGAGAGGACGGAACAGCTCACCGGACAGCACGCTCCAGCCGAAATCGCCGAGCGCCGCCGTGTTGCTTGCCACGAAGTAGAGGTACCGCCCGCTCTTGTCGAAGACGGGGTGCTCGGCGTGAACGCGCGCGCCCGTGAGCCTCAGCGCCCGTCCTCGCACGGCGTTATAGAGGTAGATTGCACGCACCCGGTTGGCCTCGTAGCGCGAGTAGGCGAGCCACACCCCGTCTGGCGACCAGTTCGGCTGGTACGAGCCCTGGTTGGAATCGCTGGATGTCGATACCCGCCGCGCGCCGCCCGTCTCGATGTCCACGACCCAGAGCGTCAGCCGGCTGTCAGAGAAGGCGAGCCGCTTCGAGTCGGGCGACCAGCGGAGGTCGCGGTAGAAGCTGGGGCGCAGTTCGACGGCGATCTTCCGGACCGCGCCCGCGCCCTCCTCGTCGGCGCGCCGCAGGTACAGCTGGTATTGGCCCGACTGGTCCGAGAAGTAGGCGATCCAGCGGCCGTCGGGCGAGACGACGGGGTACCGCTCAGCGACGCCCGAGCTGCGCGTCAGGTTCTCCGCGCGGCCCGTTTCGCCGTCGAAGGTGACCACCTCGCCGCGGTAGCCGAGCACTACCTTGTCGCCCTTTGGAAACGGTGCCGCCCAGTCGATCCAGCGCGACCCGCGCGCCGTGCCGGGCTCGAGCTCCGAGCGGTCCGGCTCGAGTTCCACGGCGAGCGTCTCGACCGCGCCGCTCGCCGGGTCGAAAATACGGATCTGGCCGTCCTGTACGAAGGCGATCGATCCACCGCCCGCGGCCGCCGTCTCGACGCCATATCGCTCGTAGCGGGTCAGCTGTTCAATACTATCGGCAGCCGGGTCGTAGCGATGCAGGTTGTAGGTTCCGGAGCGGTCCGAGACGAAGAAGATCGAGCCGCCGACCCACATAGGGTCACGGTCGTTCGCCGAGTCACGCGGTAGCAACGCGACCTTGCCGCTCGCCAGCTCGGCCAGCCAGATGCGCGAAGCCATGCCGCCGCGGTAGTGGCGCCACTCGACGCCCATCAGGTCGGTGGGAAGCGCGGCCGGCACGTAGGCGATCCGCTCGCCGCCCGGCTCATAAGAGCCATCCCAACCCCGAGGCAACTCGAGCGCCGATGGAAAGCCACCGTTGGCCGGGATGGTATAGAGCCGAAACCTGAATTCCTCGTCGCGATGCGAGACGAACAGCACGCGGCTCCCGTCCGGCGTCCAGCCGCGGGCGACGTCCGCTTCCGGGTTGTAGGTAAGCCGGCGCGGCTCGCCTCCCTGCGTCCCGGTCACGTACACGTCCCAATCGTCGGCACCGCGGCGTGAGAAGGCGATGTTGAGACCGTCCGGTGAGATGACCGGGTAATCGTCCTCGGCCGGCCCCTCGGTCAGTCGCTCCGCCGTTCCACCTCGACGCCCGACCCGCCACAGGTCACCGGCATAGGAGAAGACCACGAACCCTCGGTTGACGGTCAGGCCGCGGATCAGCCGCTGTACCTGATCGCTCTGATCGGCCGGAGAGCCGCCGGCTAGCAGGAGGGTGGCGGCGGAGGCGGCGAGCACGGCGAGCCGTTTGGTCATTACACTATCCTCCGGGTGTCAGAACACGCGCTGACGTTCGACAGCATCGGAATCTGTGAGCTAGAACAACAGATAGCGCGCGAAAGTTGCCTAAAGTTGGTTCGGTTCGCCAAGCGCAGGGCGCTCACGGCCGCGCTGGAGGGTGGCCAGCATGCGCTCGGAGAAGTCCTGACGCTCTTCGAGATGATCGATCCTATCGGCGAGCCGATCCACGACCTCTGTGAGACGCGTCAGGTCACCCGGACGCAAGCGGGAGCCGCGGTCGCGCGCGGTAATCTCGATCAGATCACCGAGCCGCTTGGTCAGCGGCCGAAAGATGAGAACACCGGCGACCGAGACGAAGAAGGCGATCGCCGTGATCATCGGGGCCATCAATTCCCAGTCCATCAGCTTCGTCCAGTGAGCGGGTCATGTTACGGGCCAGCGAGGGTCGTCGTTCAGCCGCAGTCCGGCGGCGACGCGTCGCCCGGCGGTCCGGAGCGCGTTCGCTCGCGCGAAGCCGGCCCCCGGCCGAGTGCGGACTGAGCTCGCTGACTCTCCAGCATGCGTTCCGTGAAGTCCACGCGATCCTCCAGGCGGTCGAGGCGATCGATCAGCGTCTCCATCA
>CAYFXF010000077.1:6339-6800 GCA_964347085.1 uncultured Gemmatimonadota bacterium
CGGCTCTGCGCTCTTCGTACGACCGCTCGATCAAGAGACCGATCCGCTTGGTCAGCGGCCGTAAGATGGCCACCGCGGCCATGGAGATGAACATGACGATGGGTATCAACTCACCGGGCATGATCTCAACTCACCGGGCATGATCTCAACAAGCGGCTTCGGGCCCACGGGATCGAGAGGCTCCCCGGCTCGTAAGCAGGCGACAAGCCAAGTTGCCGTCCCCGAGTGCCCTACGCCAGCCTTGGCGACGCGGTTTCAGGTTTGAGCTGCCGCGACAGCTGTCGCGATGGGCGTCGAGGCGGTAGGGAGGGGCCGACCTGGCGTCTTCGAGTTAAACGGCTCACATTCGAGCGCGGCCGCCGGGACCGTCCCGGGCAGCACCCGCGCCGCGCACAGACGACGCCCATGCCGCTCTCCTTCGTGCTGCTGCTGTTCGTGATTCCGACCGCCATCATAGGCCT
>CAYFXF010000078.1:0-6614 GCA_964347085.1 uncultured Gemmatimonadota bacterium
TACAAAACCCTAGTGCACCAGACCAGCCTAACCACTCGCTGCAGTCGGACCCCTTCGACAAAGCTCAGGGCCGCTGAGCTCGGCCGTTAGGTTGCACGGATGTTAGACAAAGAGTATATTACTGATACTACTTCAGAAGGAGTCATAGGATAATGAAAATCAGAGTTGTTTTAGAACCGAGCGATGAAGGGGGTTACACGGCTACCGTTCCAGCTCTGCCAGGGTGTATAAGCGAGGGTGAAACTCGAGAAGATGCCCTTGCGAAGATTCACGAAGCAATCGAACTCTACCTGGAGCCCGTAGAAGACGATCTTCACTTTCCACCCGATGCAGAACTGCTGGAAATCACCCTATGACAAAACTGCCCAGCCTCAGCTACGGAAAACTTATCAAGGCTCTGCAACGCGATGGATGGGTCGTAGTTCGGCAAAAGGGAAGCCATATACGCCTGCATAAACGCACTCCCACTGAAATGCTTAAATTGACAATCCCGGCGCATCGTCCGATCAAGAGGTCAACACTTTCCCACATACTGAAACATGCCCGTCTGTCTGTGGAGGATTTGCTAGAGCTTTTATAGTGCAACCTAACCACTCGCTGCAGGCGGACCGGGCAGACAGCTTCTTTGATTTTTCTGCACTCAGTTCGGGAGGCTGTTAATCAGCAACGCATCAGCCCGGCCGCTGAACTCGGCCGTTAGCTGCGAATCAATTACTTAACTACTTAATTGGAGTAATACATATGCCTCACCAGGTTCACCCGAAGTTTGAAGGCGGCAAGAACATTGCAATGAAACTACCTTCGCATGTTTTTGACCAGACGGTAGCGTTCTACAAGGATGTGCTGAGGTTGCCCACGCTCGAAGAAGAGGACAGCAGTGTTGTTTTCGAGTTTGGTGCGCAACGTCTGTGGCTGGACCGAGTGGATCATTTCAGCCAAGCGGAGATTTGGTTAGAAGTGATCACCGACGATGTTGAAACTGCCGCTGGTTATTTGGATAGCACCGATATTGTGCGGCGAGACGAAATTGAGCTGCTGCCTGAGGGATTCGATGGTTTTTGGATTTGTAGCCCTGCAAGCATCATCCATCTCATATCGCGGAAAGAAGAGTAGCTTCGACGCAGCTAACCACTCGCTGCAGTTGGATCCGTTCGACTCGCTTCGCTCGCTCAGGGCCGCTGAGCTCGGTCGTTAGAGGGCTGAGATATGATATAATGTGTCCCGTCAAAGTATTAACACAGGGAGAGAGTGAAAGTATGGAGACATCAACTACCGATCTATTTAAGCAGGCGCTTGATCTCGACGAGCGGGACCGCGCGACATTGGCTGGGCTCTTGATTGAGAGCCTTGAAGAGGAGCCCGACGAAGACCTTGAGGCTGCGTGGAGAGCTGAGATTGAGAGGCGTGTGGCAGAACTCGAATCAGGTGAGGTTAAAGCGGTTCCATGGGAAGAAGTGAAGGCAAGGTTGCTGCAGCGAGAACATGATTGAAAAGGTCGTTGAGTTTCATCCTGCTGCTGCGGAAGAAGCTGAGACTGCAAGACAGTGGTATGCAGAACGGAGTCTGGTCGCAGCAAGGGCGTTTTTGACAGAACTAACGCATGCCGTTGAGCAGGTCGCCGAGGAGCCCGAGAGGTGGCCTCAGTATGAGCATGATACCCGCCGATATATTTTTCCTCGATTTCCATTCAGCCTCATATATCGCGTCGCTGGCGATAAGATCCAGATTATCGCTGTTGCACACGCCAAGCGAAAACCAGGGTATTGGAAGGAGCGCTGAAGAGTTCCGTTTCCTTTCATAGTCGCCGTCTAACCACTCGCTGCAGTCGGACCGGGCAAACAGCTTCCCTGTTTTTCTGGACTAGGTGCGAAAGGTTAATCATAAGTATTCGATCTGTCCGGCCGCTGAGCTCGGATGTTAGCGTCCCAAGAATCATGAGCATAAAAGCAACACGTCAAGAGTACTTTGAGAGTTTCCGCGCTGGAGAGAAGACCGCCTATGCAATTTTAGTAAAGTCTGCGGACTTGGAGTCTTTAAAAAGGTCGGACTTTCTCCTCCGAAAGGTGGGAGAAAATGAGTTGGCAATAATAATTTGGCGCGAAAAAGCCAAGGCTGAAGAATTTTTGCGGAGCACAGTCCGAAGTCAAGACTTCGAAGTCATCGAGATTACTGGTGCGCACTTCAGATCTTTCCTTGAAAATACATTTGATGAGGAGTCAAGGAGCAATATCAACTGTGAGATGATCTGAGTTCTGCACAGGTACTTTCTTGTTTGTTCGCCTCGTTCTACGCTGAGCGAAAGGACCGCTAACCACTCGCTGCAACGGACGGGGCAAACAGCTTCTTTGGTTTTCTAGACAGAGTGCGGAAGGCCATTCACCAGCCACGCATCTGCCCCGCCGCTGAGCTCGGCCGTTAGGTGGTCTGATTAGCATTCTCTACAGGAAAGCCATTTATGTCAGAGGAACTGGTCCAAATCTTGGAAGGCGCGCACGAGGCTTATGAACGAGAGGATTACGACAATGCAGTAAGCTTATTTCAAAAAGCGCTCAGTATATCTATTCAAGATCAAGACAAAGCTACGATCTCAGAATTCCTCGGACACTGCCATGACAAAAAAGGAGATGAAAAACGCGCCTTTGAATTCTTTCGTAAAACGTTTTCAATAGACCCTGATTATTCCAATGGATGGTATTTACTATACAGATATGCACAGTTAGCTTACCGTTTTCGAGAATTCAAAATATCCATAGAATACCTTAGAAGAGTCTTAGATGAAATTCCTCCGGATAAGGAAAACTACGTTCAATATACCCATAGGCTTCTGGGAAATAACTACTTGGCACGTAACGACCACAGACAAGCTTTGCGTGAATTCAAGGAAGCCTTGAGAATCGAGACTGATTCCAAATGGAAGTCTCACATTTATGGTGGAATTGCCCTCGCTTATTTTGGCTTAGATAAAACCGGCAGAACAATAAAATTTGCTCTGAAGACACTTAGGGAAGAGTATGATGAGGACCTAGAGGAGAAAATGTACTTCCTATTGGCTTTCTGCTATGGCATGCGGGGCATACATAAGGATAAGGAAAAGGAGGAATATTATACTGAAAGGCTTAGGTCCTCTTTTCCGGGGAGTGCTTACTTAAGGGAATTAGAAGTGTTCTAGTGTCCTTGATGTGTTCTTTGGTTAGGTTGCAGTCTTCGTCTTTGTGGAAGAGGGTTGGAATCACCACATAACCATTCGCTGCACCTGACAGGCTTACAGCTCCGCTGTTTCGCCTGCAGGTGAGCTCGACCGTTATAGGTCTGGATGTAAATAAGGTGCAAAAGACTTCCATCATACTCCTGTTTTTGCTCAGCTCTGCCGGCTACAGCTGTTCTGAGGAGTATCAGGCGCAAAATGGCGACATTATTTTTCAAACTTCACGGTCATCTCAGAGCGTTGCAATTCAGCGGGCCACAAAATCAAAGTATTCTCACATGGGCATCGTGTATATCAAAAATGGACAACCGTTCGTCTTTGAGGCCATAGAGCCAGTGAAACTGACGCCGTTTGGTGATTGGGTCGCTCGCGGAGACGGCGGGCATTACGTTGTGAAGCGCCTCTCCAACGCCAGGGAACGACTAACTTCAAAGGCACTCGAACGGATGTTGGAGGTTGGCAAAGCGTTTGAGGGCAGACACTATGACCTTTACTTCGAATGGTCAGACGATCGTATTTACTGCTCGGAGCTCGTCTGGAAAATCTACAAACGTGCCCTGGACATAGAAGTCGGCGAACTACAGACCATGGGCGAATTTGATCTTTCTGATCCGCTAGTTCGAGCGAAGGTGCGCGAGCGATTCGGCAAGTCGCTCCCCAAAAATGAAACTGTGATATCACCCGCCGCAATCTTCGCCTCGGACCTATTGGTGACAGTGTATGAACGGTGACAACGTATAACCACTCGCTGCAGTCGGACCCGTTCGACTCGCCCTTCGACAAGCTCAGGGCTCGCTCAGGACAGGCTCGGCAAACAGCTCCGTTGACTTTTCGGACTGAATTCGAAGGTGGAACTTCAGCGCCGGATCTGCCCGGCCGCTGAGCTCGGACGTTATAAGGCCTGATTTGCAAAGAAAGTTGTGGGTGTGAAGGTTGATGATCAGATCAAGCGTCTATAAACATCTTTCCGATGGCCGATCTTTAAGACCAAAATGACGAGGAGACCTTCTTGTATCTCATAGACGATACGATAGTCTCCCACTCTGACTTTGTGGAAAGGGTTGTCCCCTTTCATCTTGGTTGTTACTGGGTCCGGCAAATTTTCCGCCAGGCTATCGATTCTGTCTCGTATTTTTCTCCTGTCGGATCTGGGAATCTTCTTGAGAGCTTTAGCAGCAGATCTCTTGAATTCAATGCTGTATTTCAAAGATCAAGCTCCTTCCGGAGTTTCTCCCACGGAATATTCTCTCCCGGTTCAGCACGTGCTTTCCACGCGTCTTCAATGTCCATTCGGTCCTCGATTTCTAGGAGCAGCATGAAATCGTCCATAGAGACCAAAGCTGCAAGTGGTTCGCCTCTTCTGGTCAAAACGAAGGACTCTTTACCGTACGCTACACGGTTGATAATATTGGCGAATTTTTTCCTTGCATCACCAGTTGATATTTTGCTTAACATAGCTTTTCTCCATTTTGTACAAATTGATCTATAGGTACATTTTGTTTTAATTGTACTAAAGCAGATATGTTGTGTCAACTGTGAAAAAGCTTATGAATCACAAGGCCTTATAACCACTCGCTGCAGTCGGATCCGTTCGACTCGCCCTTCGATGCTTCGACTTTGCTCAGCATCGACCCTGAGCTAAGTCGTAGGGTCGACAAGCTCAGGGCTCGCTCAGGACAGGCTCGGCAAACAGCTCCGTTGGTTTCTCAGAGCTGAGTGCGAGAGATCAATCATCAGCAGCGCACCAGCCCCGCCGCTGAGCTCGACCGTTAACTTCCCAAAACCAGGACCTATTTTCAGCTTGCCAAGAGCTTGCCGATGCGGTATTCTTACTGGTAAGATCAATTTTCAGGAGGAAGGAATGGCTGGATTAGCAACAACAAAAATGTCCTCCAAGGGCCAGGTAGTTATCCCGGAAGAAATTCGCAAGCGACTTGGTTTGAAAGCAGGTTCGCAATTCGTAGTAGTGGGTGAAAAGGATACTGTAATTCTCAAGGCAATTTCACCTCCTTCGATGGAGGAATTCGATGACCTTATCGCTGAAGCCCGGCGACAAGGCAGGCTTGCTGGTATGAAGCGATCCGACATCACCGCCGCAATCGCGAAGGCGCGAGGACGCAGGTGAGAGTAATACTTGACACCAACGTATTTGTATCCGGCGTTTTCTTCAGCGGACGTCCCTACCAGATTCTCAGGGCCTGGCGCGATGGCAAGATTGAATTAGTAGTATCTCCCGAAATACTTGATGAATACCAGCGAGTCGGAGAAATCCTCGCCAAGCAATTTCCTAACGCTGATCTAAGTCCAATCATTGATCTCCTAGCCATTGAAGCAAGGCTGGTCTTACCCCCTCCTCTGCCGGAACCGGTATGTGCCGACCCTGACGACGACAAGTTTCTTGCTTGCGCTGTGGCCAGTAAGACCAGGCTTCTTATCACCGGTGACAAACACTTGCTAAAAGTGACTGGCTACCGAGGCATCGAGATTGTGAAGCCTCGGAAGTTTCTAGATGGACATCTTGCGGAGAGATAGGGAAACTAACCACTCGCTGCAGTCGGACCCATTCGACTCGCTGCGCTCGCTCAGGGCCGCTGAGCTCGGCCGTTAGGTGCAGGATATATTAAGATGCGAAAAATTTTGGCTTCGCTTATTTCGGGCGCATTAATCTTTTTTGTTGCATGCTATGCGTTTGGAGACCTGCTGCCCCCTCATTTCTACAATGTTAAAGTCACTCTAATTAACGGTGAAAGCATCACAGGCGCATCTTACGGGCTGGCAGGTCTTTTTGTCAGCGGAACATCTTCCAAACAGGTCAGGAGTGTTCAATTATCTCATACTGCTGACAGCGTGGTGGGGCATTTCACTTTTTTCGACAAACCTGAAAGCGAAATATACGAAAAGTCCAGCGCTCAGGTGTCGAGGCTTGAACTAAGCGTGTTCACAGAGTATGAGGCCATTAATCAGCAACAGGGCGGGTGGAAGTACTATTGGATCAAAGAACAGGTGCGGGTGCCCATCTTTGATATTGTTCGGGTCGATACGCTCAAAATTATCGGAAAAGGTTTCGCGATCTTCCAAGATCCCAGTTTGTACGCAAATGTCAAAGAACCCTATCTGATGGTCGAAGACTGCGGACTCGGTTGCTCTGCCAAACTCTATTCAGAAGATAAGTCGATTGCAAAGACTAAGTTAAAAGAGCTTTGGGATAGGTACCTCGACTGTAAGTATCGCTATAATCCTGACACATCAAGGCGCATGAATGAAGTGATGTCGGAATACCAGCTTAAGATATTGATCGACCCTTTCTGTATCGACTGATCAGACGCGAGGTGAGAACAAGGTTGCACCTAACCAGTCGCTGCACCTGACAGGCTTACAGCTAGTTCGCGCTCGCTACGCTCCGCTCAGT
>CAYFXF010000079.1:0-6354 GCA_964347085.1 uncultured Gemmatimonadota bacterium
GCAGCGGCGCTCACGTGTGGCGCGCAATCCACGAACGGGCGAGCCGGTGAGAGTAGAGGCGCGTGCGGTCCCGGTCTTCAAGCCCTCCAAAAACTTCCGCGCCCAGGTTGCGGGTGAGCCGGAAGCCAGCGTGTCGAGCCTTCTGGACTAACACGATCCCGGTAGGCGCGCGGCGCGCCGTGAGATCCTTAAGCGAAGGCAAGGTCGGATGACACGCGAATCGCTGGTTTCTCTGGCACCAAATCAGGTGATCGCACTCGCCAAGCGCTTCTTCACCTCGCCCGAGTCCGGCTACTCGGGCTCGCTGGTGGAAGAGGGGGACGGCTACGCGCGCTTTCAGACCTTTCGCGGCCATCTGGCCGTGTCTGCCGCTCTGGACGGGGCGCAGACGCGGGTCCGCTGCTCAACCCTCCGCTATCACCCGTCGATCGGGAAGTTCCTCCTCTTGCTGGCCACCGAGTCTGCCGTGCCGGGGATCTGAGCCCCACGGCGGCGCCTTGCCGCCTCGACCCCTCAGCTCTAGGATGCGCTATGCTTGAGCGCTCGGCTCTCGAGGCCGTGGTGCGCGTCCGCGCCCTTTTCTTCGCGGCCTACCGTGATCTGGTTGGTGCCCGCGAGCTCGTCTTCGAGCTCGCCGCCGGCTCCACCGTCCGCGACTTGATCCGGGAGGTACGAGCCCGCACGGCGCGATTTCCGGAGGGCCCGGCTGCGGCCGTCAATCAGGAGTACGCGGCGGCCAGCACGGTGCTCGAGGACGGGGACGAAGTGGCCTTCATACCGCCGGTGGCGGGAGGCTGAGTGTTCTGTCGCATCACGTCTCAGGCGATCGATCCCTCCGCTCTGATCGGACACGTCCGCGGCGACGCCGACGGCGCGGTCGTGCTCTTCGTCGGTGTGGTGCGGAACCACCACGCCGGCCGCACCGTCGAGCGGCTTGAGTACCAAGCCTACGAAGCTATGGCGTATCGCACGCTTGCCGGCATCTGCCAACAAGTGCAGGCCGATTTCGAGGTGAGCGATGTCGCGGTCGAGCATCGGCTGGGCGAGCTGGGCATCGGTGAGGTGAGCGTGGCGATTGCGGTGGCCGCCCCTCATCGCGACGCGGCTTACCGGGCTTCGCGGGAGATCATCGAGCGACTCAAGCGCGAGGTTCCGATCTGGAAACGCGAGCGCTACGCCGACGGATCGGAGGAGTGGCTGGAGGGAACCGCACCTCGCGTTCCCTAGCCGACAGATCTGCTGCGCGCGGAGCGCCGGCTCCCGACCTGTCCCTTGCTTCAATTTTTGCTGCACGGTAGGTTGAGTTTGCGGTAACCTTTCTGACACTAGGCCCCATCCCGTGCAAGCCCGCGGCGTCCGGCGGGCGGCCAGCGATCCCTATTTGGGCGGAAAGCTCGTGCGCCGAAGGTCGCGCTCGGACAAAGCGGGGGACTGGAGTGACCTATGCTTGAGAGAGTGACCGTTGTCGGTGCAGGACACGTCGGCGCAACCCAGGCCCACCGCCTGGCCGAGATGGAGGTCGCCCGCGAGGTCATCCTCGTCGATATCGTCGAGGGGATCCCCCAGGGTAAAGCCCTCGACCTGTTCGAGTCGGGACCCATCGTTGGCTTCGACACGCGCGTCATCGGTACCAACGGCTACGAGGAGACCCGGAACAGCGACCTCGTGGTCATCACCGCCGGCATTCCGCGCAAGCCCGGCATGAGCCGCGACGACCTACTCGCCACCAACGCGGGGATCGTTCGGAGCGTGGCAGAACAGATCCGGGTGTCGAGCCCGAACGCGATCGTTATCGTCGTCTCGAACCCGCTCGACGTCATGTGCTATGTCGCCAAACAGGCGACCGGGTTCCAGCCGCGGCGTGTCTTCGGCATGGCCGGTGTTCTGGATACCGCTCGCTATCGTACCTTCATCGCCGAACGGCTGAAGGTGAGCGTCGAGGACATCCAGGCCCTGGTGCTCGGCGGCCATGGTGACACGATGGTCCCCCTAATCAGCTACACCACGATCAGTGGTATCCCGCTCACCCAGTTCTTGGGCAAGCAGGAGATCGACACGTTGATCGAGCGCACACGCAAAGGCGGCGCCGAGATCGTCAGCTATCTGAAGGAGGGTAGCGCGTACTACGCGCCCTCCGCCGCTGTGGCCCAGATGGTCGAGGCGATCGCTCGGGACAAGAACAGGATCTTGCCGTGCGCCGCGTGGATGGAGGGCGAGTACGGGATCTCCGACACGTACCTGGGCGTGCCTTGCAAACTGGGCCACAGCGGGGTAAAGGAGATCGTCGAGGTCGAGCTGACAGAGGGGGAGCGCGCGGCGCTCGAAAAGTCCGCCGAGCACGTACGCAGCACGATCGAAAAGCTGAAGCAGCTGACCTGAGCTTGGCGGAGCGCGGCGGGCCACCTGGTTCGCTCCCTCCCCGCGTCACTCGCCGTACTGGACGCCGCACCTCGGCGTGGGGTGAGGTGAGGCCGTTAACTCTTGGCAGGTCGGTGAGAAAGCCGGTTGACCTACGGCTAATTCCAGGTTAGCGGTCCGCCGCGCCGCAAACGGCCCAGCGCGTGAATTACCTCGCATTCCTGCTCCAATGGTACAACTGGCCCTATCTGGCCGCCTTGCTCGTGGGGGCGGCCTCGTTGGCCAAGCCCGGCGTGCTGGGTCGGGTAGGGGCGGAGCTGGGCCGCCGTCTCGGGGCGGGGCGCGCCTCCGGCCATCTGCTGATCCGGAGCTTCGCCGTCGCGATCGCCGTGATCGGGCTGACGGTGAACGGGGGGCTGCACGACTATTGGCCCGAGGCTCAGGAAGTGGGTTTCCTGCCGGGGCTCGTCTTCACGCTGGCGCTGGCGGCCTGGTTGACGCGCGCGTTCGGCCGTTTTCTGGACCGGAACTTCCCCGAGATCAAGGCCGTGGGTTGGGGGTCGCCCGCCCTGAGCGGCAGGCGGGGTCGGGTGGTGAGCCGAGTCGTGAGTCCCGATTACCGGGCAGGCCGTGCCCAGGTGATAGGCGATGACGAGACGCTCCACATGGTCCTGTGCAAGACGGTCGCAGGGGAGATCCCCTTCGGCTCTGCGGTGGAGCTCGGCGAATTCGACAGGCAGGACGGGCGCTATTTCGTGGAGCCGGTCGATGCGAGCGAGCGGGACTGAGTCCGCCGTTTCTTTGGATTACCGCGGCTTGAGAAGAACGGTGCTGAGCGCCGCGCCTCGGATCTTGGCCCACGTCCTGCTCGCCAGCGGGCTCGTCAGGTGTGCCGGAGCGGATGCGGGTGGCGGGCTGCCGGCCATCACGGCGGAGGCGCTAGATGCGCATCTGCGTTTTCTCTCGAGCGACCTGCTTGAAGGGAAGTGGCCGGGCCGCCGCGGCGCCGATCTTGCCGCCGCTTACATCGCCGGACAGTTCGCGCTTGCCGGGCTCGAACCGGCCGCGGGAGATTCCGGCTTCTTCCAGCCTGTGCCTTTGGTGGAGATCCGTGAAGAGGTACGGCTCTCCTTCCGAGCGCCGGGCGGGGCGGAGGTCTCTCCCCGACGAGGTGAGGGGTTTGTGGCTTGGTCGAACGACACGGCCCAGGCGTCGAGCTTCGGCGGTGGACTCACGTTCGTCGGTTACGGGATTCGAGCTCCGGAGTACGATTGGGACGACTACAAAGGGACCGATGTCGGCGGGCGCGTTCTCCTGCTGCTGGGTGGCGAGCCGCCCGGACAGGGGGCGGGGGTGGGGGCGGGGCGGTTCCGTCCTGCCACGCAAGACGACTACGGCCATTCCGGCTACAAGCTGGAGGAGGCGCGCCGTCAGGGGGCGGTGGGCGCGATCCTCATCTACCCCGGCCCTGCGATCGGCTACGGCTGGCAGTCGGTCGCCGGGCCCGGCAGTGGTCTCCGTCTCGCTCTAGCCACGGAGGAGGTTTCGGACCTGCGCTTCGCCGGCTGGCTCGGTTGGGAGACGGCGGCGCAGGTGATCGATCTGGCTGGGCTCGAACTGGCCACGCTCGTCGGGCTCGCGGGTTCGGCGGAATTCCGGCCCGTGGCGACCGGCCTCAACGTGGGGGCGGAGTTCAGCGGCGAGCGGCGACGGGTCACGGCCGCCAACGTTGCGGGACTGTTGCGCGGTAGCGATCCGGAGCGGGCCGAGGAAGTCGTCGTGGTGAGCGCCGGCTACGGTGGATTGGGGATCGGCCCAGCCGCGGAGGGTGACTCGATCTACAACGGTGCCTACGAACACACCTCGGGCGCTGCGCTCCTTCTCTGCCTCGCCGACGCGTTCGCGCGCGCTCCGCGTCGCCCCGCCCGCTCGCTCCTCTTCCTGGCGTTAACCGATCAGGCGCCGGGGGGCTTGGGATCGCGCCACTACGTTCGCCGGCCACTGGTGCCTCTGGCGAAGACTGTGGCCGACCTCGGCCTGAACAGGGTCAACCTCTGGGGGCCGACCGAAGATGCGCGGGTGTTGGACGGCGGCGTGCCGGAGGTGCGGCGCCTGGCCGAGGCCGCGGCTCAGGCGGAGGGTCTGCGGCTGGCCGGCGATCGAGCTTCGGCGCCCGGAGATCTGCGGCGATCCGGCGGGTTCACCTTCGTCCGCGCCGGGGTTCCGGCGGCCGTGGTGGGGCACGGTACTGCCTATCTCGGGCAGGTGCCGGGGTCGGGTGAGCGGCGGCTGGCCGACTACGAGGCACGGCATCTCGGCCGCCCGAGTGACGAGTATCGCCCGGACATCGACCATCGCGGTGCAATCCAGCAGGGTCGAGTCGCGTACCGACTGGCGCTGGAATTGGGGCAGTTGGGCAGCCGGCCGCAGCTGCCGCAGGGCTGGGACTCGGGCGGCGATAGCGGCGGTCGGCCGCCGCCACCTTAGAGCTTGGGTAGAGTGACTCCGACCTGCTTCTGGTACTTGCCCTTGCGGTCGGAGTAGCTGACCTCACACGGCTCATCCGACTCGAAGAAGAGCACCTGTGAGATGCCTTCCTCGGCGTAGATCCTGGCCGGTAGGGGCGTGGTGTTCGAGATCTCCAGAGTGACGTGGCCTTCCCACTCGGGCTCGAACGGGGTGACGTTGGTGATAATCCCGCAGCGCGCGTAGGTGGACTTGCCTACGCAAACCGTCATCACGTTGCGCGGAATACGAAAGTACTCGACTGACGTCGCCAGAGCGAAGGAATTGGGTGGTATGATGCAGACATCGCCCTCGAACTCGACGAACGAGGCCGAATCGAAATTCTTGGGGTCGACGATGGCGCTGTTAACGTTGGTGAAGATTCGGAAGGCACGGGCCACGCGCATGTCGTAGCCATACGAGCTCAACCCGAACGAGATGACCCCTCTACGGACCTGCTTCTCCTCGAACGGCTCGATCATCCCCTGTTCAAGCGCCATTTTTCGGATCCACCGGTCACTCTTGATGCTCATGGCATTCCGTTCCGCGAATTGGGGGCGAAGCGTTAGAGATGAAAGGCCGCAATATACGGCGCCCAACGCACCCAGCAAGACAGTTCTTTCGCTTGACAGCCTAAGGCCCCTGGTTATTATGCTCGGCGATTTCTGGTAGAGCCTCCAATGCCAGGGGGACCTGCGGTAATGCTGCGCGAGTACGTGCCCGTCCTGATGATCTTCGGCGTGAGCCTGGGAGCCGCCGTCTTCTTGGTCGTGGGTTCCCACCTCGTCAGCACGTACCGACCGACCGCCGTCAAGGGCCAGCCCTACGAGTCAGGCATGCCACCGCTCGGTGATGCGCGGGAGCGCTTCGCCGTCAAGTACTACGTCGTGGCGATGCTCTTCCTGCTGTTCGACGTCGAAGTGGTGTTCTTGTTCACCTGGGGCGCGGTATTCCGGCGCCTGGGCTTGTTCGGCTACGTGGCGATCCTGGTGTTCCTGGCCCTGCTGATCGTGGGCCTGCTCTACGAGTGGCGGAAGGGCGCCTTGGAATGGGAATGACGGCTGCGCCCGGGCCGGAACGATCCGGCCGGGGCGGGGTGTAACCGACTCAAATGGCCAAGACGAGGGAGCGTGAGGCAGGCGGGGAGCGCGGGGTCGTCGAGACGGAGATTCCCCGCAACTGGATCACGACACGCCTGGATGACCTGATCAACTGGGCGCGGCGCAACAGCCTCTGGCCGATGCCGCTCGGCACGGCGTGCTGCGCGATCGAGATGATGGCTTCGGCGGCTTCGAAGTACGACATCGCCCGTTATGGGATGGAGCGGATGTCGTACAGTCCACGTCAGGCCGATTGCATGATCGTGGCGGGTCGAGTGTCCTATAAGATGGCGCCGGTGATCCGGCGGATTTGGGATCAGATGCCGCAGCCGAAATGGTGCATCAGCATGGGCGCCTGTGCCTCCACCGGCAGTATCTTCGCCCCCTATAC
>CAYFXF010000080.1:0-6350 GCA_964347085.1 uncultured Gemmatimonadota bacterium
ACCGGGGTGGGGCTCGAACCCACGACCTGCGGATTAAAAGTCCGCTGCTCTACCAGCTGAGCTACCCGGTCGAACCGGCATCTGCGGCCGGTTAGAGATACTCCAAGAGCCCGCTCGGCGCCAGCCGCCGCTCCCCCCCGGACTCCAATCCGATTCAGCAGGGTTCAGAACGCGGACTGCCGCCAATCTGGGCGGAACCGCCCTCTCCGGACGGTTCCTAATTCGGGTCAGAATGACCGGACTTCTTGACGGTAACCGCCAGTCCAACCGCGATCTCCTCGCGGGAGCCCATCACCGTAACCCTCTGCGAAGGAATGGCTTAGCGGGAGTCGGATTTTCGGCTCGACTCTTGCGCAAGGGCAGCGCACCCGCCGGCACCCCGCCGATTCGGCCGCGGGGCCGAATCCCCCGAGAAGACGCGATGGCTGAGGCGCAACCGCCTCCAAGACGTAGCACCGAGCAAGTAGAGTTGATTATGCGGCCTGTACGTGGGAGACTCGGATTCACACTTGCCGAACTGATGGTCACCCTTTTCATCACCGGGGTGCTCAGCGCGATGGCATTGCCTCTGAGCCGATCCATGATCGGGCAAAACCAACTCAGCACGGCGTCAGAGGTACTCAGCCGCGATCTCGAACGTGCTCGGCTGCGGGCGCTCGACGGCAACCGTAAGATCACCGTTCGCCGCCAGTCCGACCAAACCTACAACGTAGACGGTAAGGATCATCAGCTAGCCGGGGAGATCCGCTTCTCGGCGGTCAGTGCCGACTCCATCACCTTCAGCCGCCTCGGCGTGCTCGCCGACGGTATCCAGCAGAGCTTCATGCTAGTCCACCCAGAAGGCGACTCGCATACAGTCCTCGTGAGACCTGCCGGGCTGGTGGAGGTAGAGACGCAATGAGATCCGAGCGAGGATCCACGATCATCGAAGTCATCGTCGCCCTGGTGGTTCTCAGCCTCGGCGTTCTCCCCCTGATAGCCCTGATGGGACAAGGCTATCGCTTCCAGGGTCACGCTCGCTTTGACGTTCAGATAGCGACTTTGGCCGAGGCCAAGCTGGAAGAGCTCATCGCCGTCGCCGGGACTGAGTCGTCGGACACCGTCGCCCTCAATCCAGGCGGCAGCCTCGAGTTTGATGCGCCGGACCATTGGGACACCGTCGTTCTGGACGTCGGCTCCTTCACACGCCGCTGGGAAGTGCAGACCGGGCCCGCCGCTGTTCGAGACGTCACGGTGCGCGTGATCCGAACCCAGCCGGCTTCGTCGCGAGTTATCGAACTCTCAACGCAACTCATCCATGACTAGGAAACGACCGAGGAGACCGAGCGGACATCAGGCCGCCGGGTTCAGCACAGTGGGCGCACTCGCATCGCTCGTGCTGGCGGGGATCGTCCTCAGTCAGTTGCTGGGAATGGTCGTAAACTCGCAGCGTGGCCTCATCAAGAGCAACGCCCGCGTGGACGCCGCCCGCAGCGCACGCCATGCCTACATGGCCCTCACTCGGACCCTGCGCATCGCGGGGAACGACCCGCTGGGTTTGTCCTTTCAGGCGATCGATCCCGATCCTCGCGGACACGGCGCCTTCGATAACGTCCGCATCAAGGCCGATTACGACCCTGCGGACGGAGACATCGACGACCCGGGCGAGGATCTGAGCTTCTGGCTGGCGAACGATACGCTCTTCGTGCAGTTCGGTCCGAGCGCGTCGCCGGAGCCGTATCTCTGGGACGTGGACTCGCTGGCGTTCGACTACTTCGATCGCGACGACATCGCGATTACCCAGGCCGACCAGGTCCCGTCCCGGGCGGTCTCGGTTCAGGTAACCGTCCGCGGCCGCGGCATAGCCTACAGCGAGAGCCACGCTCAGCTGCTTACCGGCCGCGTGACCCTTCGTAACGGAGGTTAGGCAGTGCGCCAGAGCCCGCGCTCACACGAGGAGGGCACCTCCCTCGTCTCGGTTCTGATCGGCCTGACGCTCATCTCGACGGTGGCGATCGCGGTGGCGGCCGTCGGCTTGCTCGAGTACAAGGCCTCACGCGACTACCTGGCCGTGACAGGCGCCTCGTTCGTGGCGACCGCCGGGACGAACCACGCCCTGGGGCTCCTGCGGGGCCCGCTGCGTCAGACAAGCCTCAACGAGCTGCTGGTCGGAGCGGACGGCCTGCCCGGCCCAGCCGGTACGGTCTGCCGCGACAGTTACGAGTGGAGCTGCGTGGGCGCTGACGCGAGCGACGATGGGGTGTTGGCGGGATACTCTGGGCTGGATGTCAACGACGAGCTCCCGGCGGCCGGTCTCGAGTTCAGCGACGGCACGTATTCGGTGCGGCTGGTGAACGACCTGGAGGACCCGAGCGGCGATCCCTACAACGACACGAACGACCGCATGGTCGCGGTCTGCCGCGGCGACACCCCACCGGACGGCGTCGCCGAGATCAAGGTGATGGTGGAGTCGCTGCCCTATCCCGCCGTCACGGTTAACGGCAACGTCTTGCTCACGGCGAACGTTCAGGTCCAGGGACCCTGCGCGGGCGTGCACGCCAACGGCACGGTCCAAGCATCGTCGGGCGTGGTCGTCCAGGGGCCGATCAGCGCCTCCGACAGCGTGATACACTGGTGGACCCCGGCGGAGGAGCCCGCCCACGCGACCGAGATCACCTCGGGCGCACGGCCGCTCGAGGTGCCTAAGCTGGACCCGCTCGACTTCTGCGACGATGCCGACTACATCCTGCGTAACGGCTGGCAGATCAACATGACCGCCACACCCGACAGCTTCGAGCTCGGTGGCTCCACCGAGTGGAGCTTTCACCAGGCGGGCAACGAGTACAAACTGGGCGGCCAGCCAGCCAACCTGGGCACATTCTGCATTCATGGTAACGTTAGCTACACCGCCTCCGTCGGAAGCGACTTGGAGCCCGCCCCGATCACGCTGCTTGCCACTGGCGCCGTCTCCATCGGCGGCAAGTCCAACATTGCGCCGGCCCACCCGGACAACCTCCTGATCGTCGCCGGGGGTGACATCGCCGCCGGGGGTCAGGCAGGCGCTCACTACTCCGGCTTGATCTACACGGAGAATCAATGTGCATTCGGCGGCAACCCTGACATCGATGCCCTGATCCTCTGTTACAATGCCCCGGACTCCTACTCGTATGAGGCATGGGACCTCCTCGACCAGAATTCAGTGGGGAACAACACCACAGTCACCTACGATTGCAGCGCTTTGCGGCAACCGCCGCGCGCTACAGCATGGTGGGAGTGAAGGACCGATGGCCGGCCAACCACGCCACGCTTCGGCCCTAAACGAGAGGGGCGTTTCCCTCGTCTCCGTCCTCGTGGGCCTGACGCTCGTCTCGACGGTGGCGAGCGCGGTGGCGGCCGTCGGTATCATCGAGTACAAGACATCCAGAGATTATCTGGGTGTCACCGAGTCGACCCTGGTGGCGGACGCCGCTGCGGCGCACGCCCTGGCGTTGCTGCGCGGTCCGCTGCAGGGGTACACGTATAGCGAGCTGCTGCTTGGGTCTGATGGCCAGGCCGGCGGCGGGAGTTGCGGGATCTCCTACAGGATCAAAGAAGTATCCAACTCAGTCTATGACACGACTTATGTCAAACCCGTCGGTTGTTTCGACGAGGATTTGGACGGCTTATACGACGCCAACGACGACTGCGCTTGCGCCGGTCAGCCGACGGGATCTGGAGACGACGGGGTACTTGCCGGTTACCCTGAGCTCACAGAGCCGGACGAACTCCCCGCGACCGGCGCGCCTTACCGAAACGGCGTCTATCGTGTTCGGCTCATCAACGATCCGGCCGACCCTAGCGGAGACACGCACACCGACACCAACGACCGTATCATGGCGGTGTGCACAGGCGTGGCGGCCAGCGGTCAGGAGACGGAGGTAAAGCTCTTGCTCGCTGCTCCCCCATACCCGGCACTCGCCGTTAACGGCGACCTCAAGATCGGGGGATCCCCTTCGGTGCTGGGACCCTGCGCTGGCATGCACGCGAACGGAGATATAGACGTCGGGGTCAACCTGACGGTGGACGGTGACGTGACAGCGACAGGAACCGTGTACCTACAGAATCATACGAGCCTCGTAGATGCGAGCGGACAACCCGTCCAGCCACGATCCGGTGCGGACCCAATCGAGGTGCCAAGGCTCAACCCGCTCGATTACTGCGGCGAAGCCGACTACCTGCTTCGCGACGGCTGGCTGGCGGCGCTGACCAGCGCGCCGGACAGCTTTTATCTGGGCGGCCGCCTGGCCGCGCTCGGCTGGTCCTGGGACCCGAAACTCGACCTGTACTCCTATTCAGGCGAGGCCCAAGCCCTCGGCACGGTCTGCGCACACGGGAACGTGGACTTCGGCGCGCAGGGCACGACCGGGGAGCCGGTCCCAATTTCGATTCTCGCTACGGGCTCCATTAAGCTCAACGGCAGCGCGCAGTTGGCGCCGTCACATCCGGACAACATATTGCTGCTGGCAGGGGGCGACGTGATGGCCGCCGGGCAAACCGGCGCCTACTACTCGGGCCTTGTCTACGCCGGCAGCCAGTGCAAACTGTCGGGACAGGCGGTACTCGACATCCAGATGCTCTGCTACGACGGCCCGCCTCCAGCAGGCGCGATAAACCTTTTCGACTTTAACACACTGGCGGCGAACTCGGTTGTGTCCTATGACTGCAGCGGAATGCGCCAGGCTACGCAAGCGCTCGCTTGGTGGTACTGATGTTGGTCAGCGACCTCGGAAGGGCGACGATGCGGTCACGCATGAGCGACCTGAGTGAGATGATGCGCAGACACGCTGAAAAGCTGCGCGGCATCACCTGGAAGCCGCCGGCACTGCTGTTGACCTGTTTGATCTGCCTCGCCGCGCCGGCGAACGCGCAGGTCACCCTGGCGTCGGCGGATCAGCAGTTCGACTATTTCGCGAAGCTGCTGACCTTCGATCGAAATCTGAAAGACCGGGCCGGCAACAGCATCGTGGTCGGAATCCTCTACCAGGAAGATGACGCGCAGTCCCATGCGGCGATGAAGGGAATCGTCAGAGCGATCGAACGATCTCCTCTGCAGAGGATTCGGGGCCTGACGATCAGCCACGCGCCGATCCGCATCGCGGGCGCGGTGCCGTCAGCCGGTGACCTGGCGCGTCATGAGATCGACGTACTCTACGTCACCCCGACACGCGGCCTGGACATCACGAAGGTCGCCGATTTGTGTCGCGAGCAGGGGATCACCAGCTGGACCCCAGTGCGCGAATATGTCGAGGCCGGGATCGCCGTGGGCGTCCTAACGGACGGAACGAAACCACTGGTCGTGGTCAACCTCCCGGCGGCAAGAGCGGAGGGTGCCAACTTCAGCGCACAGCTTCTGAAGCTGGCCCGGGTCATTCAGTAGCGCCCAGCTACATTCGCCACGGCACACCGCGGGTGGCCGACCCTATTCGCGGGCGTGCCGATTCTCTTTTTTGTGGCGCCAGACGCCGCGCCAGCGACCAGGCGTAAGCAACCAGTAGGATCATCCTCCGGAACCTTGACACGACCCCGATGTGTAGCTCAATTGTGTCCGCGAAGCACGTTTATCCCCTCAAAGGAGCATCTTGAAAGAACCTGCAAGTCCGGGTCATGACCGGCAGTGCCGCGTGCCGACGCGATCCACTGGGCCGCTGGCGCTCGTTGTGGTCCTATTTACCCTGGCGTCGTCGCCGCTCCCGGCTCAGGAGGCGGAGCGCGGCGCAGGCCTGGCGATGCTCGAGGAACTGCCGCTCTTCGGCGCTCTGGACGGCGTGCGGAGCTGGGGGTTCACGCCCCAAGTCCGGGGCGTCGGACCTCGCAGCGGCCTCGGGCTGGTCTTGCGGTTTGAGCGGTTCACGCCGCTCTTCTTCGAATCCGGCATCTCGATACGCGGGTCGCAGCTGCACAGGGCAGGGATCAAGCTGGGCGACCCGGGTGCCGGCGCCGCATTGACCTACACATTTCGGCGTGACGCGCGCGACCTACTCTGGGGCATCGGTAGCGACAGCCGGTACGAGCAGCGATCCGATTTCCTGCGGGACAAATCGGAGGCAGCGGCAGAGGGCTGGATACAGTTGACGCCCGTCGTCGGCCTGGCCGCCGGCATCGCGTTCGAGGACAACCGGGTCGGCGGGGGCCGTCACGACGGTCTCCCGGATGCTCGAGAGACCTTCGGCGCCGAGTCGCTGTTCGGTCTGGGCGAGCGTGCCAAGTTCTTCCGCTTCGACCTCTCCAGCACCGTCGACCTGCTCGAGCGCCGCGGCTTCTGGCGGCGCGGCGCATGGCTGAGGGCGGGATCGTCGCTCTTCCGCGGGGTCGACGGCACCGACTCCGACTTC
>CAYFXF010000081.1:0-3095 GCA_964347085.1 uncultured Gemmatimonadota bacterium
CGAACTTCTTCATTGTTGACCTCCCAGCGTAGCACCGACCAGCGCCTCGAGCCCCGCCACGGCGCGATGGTATTCGGCGGCAAGCCGCACGCTGTCTATCTCGTACCTGTTGACCGTCATCTCGTTCATGACCAGCGTCGTATAATCGATCCGGCCGACCCGATAAGCGGAGAGCGCCGACTCCACGGCCGCCCGCGCCTGGGGGATCACCGACGTCGCATAGAGCTGCGACAGACTGCGCGCGCGTTCGGCTTGCGCCCTGAGCTCGGCGAGCTGCGCGTATGTCTCGTTGTAAAGATCCATCTCGCTGGCCTCTTCCATCACCTTCATCGCCTGCATCTCGCGGCGCAGCGGCAGCTGACGCGATCCCGCCCACAGGGGCAGGCTGATCCCGACCATCACACTCAGCATGTCGTCGAATTGGGGGCGCTGCCCGTAGCCCAAACCGATCATGAAGTCGGGGTAGAGCTCGCGCCGAGCCGCGCGATAGCCCGCGTCCGCGGCCAGAACACGCTCGCGCGCCGCGCGGAGGGCGGGCCGCTCCAGCACGGCTACCTCCATCAGATCCTCCACGGCGGGCGCTTCCCCAGCGGCCGGTGGGAGCTCCAGCGCCCCAACGGGCTCGGTCGCCTCTCGGCCCAGCAAGGCGTTGAGTCGCGCCGCCATCGCCACTCGGTCCTGTTCCATCACGGTGATGTCCTCGGTCATCTGCGCGACCGCCACCTGGGCCTGCAGCACGTCCTGCTGCAGCCCGGTTCCCACGGCGTACATAGCGGAGGAAACCTGTAAGAAATCGCGAAGCAGATCCCGGGTCGCTCCCATGATCCCGAGCGCCCGGTCCATGTAGGCTAGCTGGTAGTACACCGACTTTACCTGCGCGAGCAGCTGGCGCTCGATCTCTTCCGCATCGAAACCGCCCGCCCGCGCCAGATGCGAGGCGCGTCGCTCGCTGAAGCCCAGCTTCCCCGGCCAAGGGAACATCTGGGAAAGCTGCACGTTGTTCATCGTCATCCGCTCATCGGCGCCGAACCCGTCGAGCGGTCGGTTCATCAACCCGAACGAGAGCTGCGGGTCGGGTAGCGCGCCGGCCTGCGGGACGCGAGCCGCGGCGGCGTCGGCACGCAACCACGCGGCCTGCAGCATCGGGTTCGCCTGTTTCGCCAAGGCGATCGCCTCCGCAACCCGCAAGGTGTCCGGGCTGCGGCCGCCGACCGTGAGATCGCGGGCGTCTTTCCCAAACCCGAGGGCCACCCCGAGCCCCGGCGTGAGGAAAGCCCCGACGAGGAGCGTCTGTGTCAGACAGAAGACCTTGATCATGATGCCAAACCCCATGGCGCGGAGCGCCGACGGTGAACAGCAAAGCCCGACGCATCCGGAGACGAACCTCCGGACCGCGAAGACCTGGAATCGCTTGGGGTTTAGGCTCTAGGTGGTGGGGGTGGGGGCCTGTGGAGGTACGCGGTCACTCGCGCGTCCGAATCGCACCTCCAGCTCACCCAATCGGCCAGCGCAACGAAGCTCGCCCGGTCCAACGGTAGGGGGGTCTGGGTCGCGCAGCTCGGCACTCCCGGACAGCTCGGCAGGTCACAGCTCTCGCACTCCGAGAGCGCCTCCACGACCGGCCCCGAGTTCACGTGCTGAGCGATCGCGTGGCAGCCCATGCTCGTGCCGTGGCCCGCGGTTGGCCCGATCGCCGGTCCCGCCAGCACACCGAGGTGCAAGATCAGTAATAGAGCCGCTGACGCGCGCATACGTGGCGGGAATACTACACCCGTTCCCCGACTTTGGCCAGACAGCCCAGCCCGCGCGGCTCCGCACCGCGCCCAATCCTTGCTTGCGGTAG
Source organism: uncultured Gemmatimonadota bacterium (assembly GCA_964347085.1). GTDB lineage: Bacteria > Gemmatimonadota > Gemmatimonadetes > Palauibacterales > KS3-K002 > CAYFXF01. The sequence goes on from CAYFXF010000081.1 coordinate 1,844, forward strand.
GTGCGAGACTCGACATATAACGTTCTTCCCCGGCCTCCGGGGCACCGCAGACCGCCCAGACCAGTCAGGAGGTCCGCCATGGCCAACCAGGACGGCGTCTACCGGCCTAGCCCGGAGATCATAGAGACCGCACACGTCAAGGACTACGAGGCCTTGCGTGCGAAGGCGGCGGCGGACCCCGCGGGCTTCTGGGCCGAGCGTGCGAAGGAGCTGGCCTGGTATCAGCCGTGGCAGAAGGTGCTCGACGACTCGGGCGCGCCGTTCTACAAGTGGTTCGTGGGCGGCAAGACCAACGTGGCGCTGAACGCGCTCGACCGGCACCAGGCCACAGCGACTCGCAACAAGCTGGCGCTCATCTGGGAGGGCGAGGACGGTAGCTTGCGGACCTACAGCTACTTCGCCCTGAGCCGCGAAGTCTGCATGTTCGCCAACATCCTGAAGAGCATGGGTGTGCAGAAGGGCGACCGCGTCACCATCTACATGCCGCGCATACCCGAGCTGATGATGGCGATGCTCGCCTGCGCGAAGATCGGAGCGGTCCACTCCGTCGTCTACGGCGGCTTCTCGGTCGAAGCGCTGGCGGAGCGGATCGAGGATTCCGAGTCGCGCGTGCTGATCACCGCTGACGGCGGGTTCCTGCGCGGCAAGATCGTTCGGCTCAAAGAGATCGCCGATGAGGCGCTCCGGCGCTGCGGGACCGTCGAGCACGTCGTGGTCGTCCGCCGCACGGGCCTCGACGTGGCCATGGAGACGGAGCGCGACTACTTCTACGACGACCTCATGTCGCTGCCCGTGGCACGCGCCGACGGCCAGCGCTGCGAGACCGAGGTGATGGATGCTGAAGACCCGCTCTTCCTGCTCTACACCTCGGGCACGACGGGCAAGCCGAAAGCCATCGTCCACACGCATGGCGGCTACCAGGTCGGCATCTCGACGACGCTGAAGTACGCTTTCGATCTGAAAGATGAGGATCGCTGGTGGTGCGCCGCCGACCCCGGCTGGATCACCGGGCACAGCTACATCGTCTACGCGCCGCTCATCCTCGGCGCAACGTCAATGATGTACGAGGGCGCGCCGACCTACCCCTACCCGGACCGCTGGTGGCGGATCGTCGAGCGCTACGGGATCACCATCCTCTACACCGCACCCACCGCGATCCGCGGGCTGATGCGGTTCGGCGAGTCGTGGGTGAACAAGCGCGACACCTCGACCTTGCGCCTGCTCGGCAGCGTCGGCGAGCCGATCAACCCCG
>CAYFXF010000081.1:3105-6304 GCA_964347085.1 uncultured Gemmatimonadota bacterium
TGGAAGTGGTACCACGAGGTCGTGGGCGGCGGCCGCTGCCCGATCATCGACACCTGGTGGCAGACGGAGACGGGCGCCTTCATGATCACGCCGGTCCCCTCTTTCCCGCTCAAGCCGGGCTCGGGGACCAAGCCGTTTCCCGGCGTCCAGGCCGAGGTGCTGGACGACGAAGGGAAACCGGTGGCGCCGGGCGAGGAGGGTAAGCTTGTGATCACAACACCGTGGCCCTCGATGCTCCGCGGCATCTACAAGGACCCGGACCGCTACGTCGAGCAGTACTGGTCGACTTATCCGGGCAAGTACCTGACGGGCGATTCCGCCAAGATCGACGAGGACGGCTACTTCTGCATCATGGGCCGCGTCGACGACGTCATCAACGTGGCCGGCCACCGGCTGGGGACGATGGAGATCGAGAGCGCCCTGGTGAGCCACCCGGCCGTGGCCGAGGCGGCGGCGATCGGGATCCCCCACGAGGTGAAGGGGAACGTGATCTACAGCTACGTCATCCTCAAAGCCGGGCACGATGGGAAGCCCGAGCTCGCCAGTGAGCTGATCCAGCACGTCGGCCGCGAGGTCGGGCCAATCGCCAAGCCGGAGCAGGTCGAGTTCGTCGAGAAGCTTCCCAAGACCCGGTCCGGCAAGATCATGCGCCGGCTGCTCAAGGCGCGGGCGCTCGGCCAGCCGGAGGGCGACGTCTCGACGCTCGAGGGTTGAGTTGGCGCACTACCGACCGGCCGCCACGGCGCTCACCACAGATTCTGGTAGATCGGTACGGGATCGACCGGCACGCCCGCCACGCGATCCAGCGCCTTCTGCACCTCCGCGCTCAGACCGCCATAGCGCGCCTTCAGTTTTAGCGCACCAGCGAATTCGCCCATCGCCTGAATGGTGAGCAGCTGCTCGGCCAGCTCAACCACGTTGCGCGGGAACATCTCGTAGTCGACGGCGAAGCGCCCGCTCCCCCCGTCGTAGACGAAGCCGCCGTGCTCGAGGAAGTAGTTCAGCGTGACCAGCGTAGCCAGCCCGTGCGCCTCGCCGGTCCCGAAGCGAATCGTGCGGAACACGCTACCCAAGAACGACACGTAGTGCTGCCGACGCATCGCTGCATCGATCGCGCCGACCCCGATCAGGTAGTCGAGGCTGTACAGCCCCGCCATATCCGCCTTGTTCTCCTCGATCCAGGTGTAGAGCGTGGTCAGCGCCTGGTTCACCGGCACACGGCCGGCCGCGGTCTCCGAGTAGCGGGGACCGAGACCGTGCGCCATCTCGTGCAGCAGTACGAAATCGAAGAAGCCCTGTGGCGTCACGTAGCCCACCTGGTCCTCGACGATCAGCTCGCGACTGATCGGCAGCACGACCTGTTCGACCCGCGCCTCCAGCATGTTCTTCCAGAATGTCTTCTTGTCGCCGACCTCGGTGTGGACACGCGGGTCGTTCGGTAGGTTGCAGGCCACAGCCTGATAGCCGGTCCGCAGGTCGCCGCCCCGGTAGATGTCGCGCACGATCGCGAACGCGGTCGTGAGCTCCGCCTTCTCCGGCTTGTAGCGATCGTCGTACGGCAGGTTCGCCTCGAGTTCCGGGATGCACTCCCTGTAAACCTCGAGCCGCGCGCTCTCCTCCTGATCGACGAGCTCGACGCTCGCCTCGTAGGTCGCTTTGATGTTCAGGAGGCCGTCCTCGTACACCTCGTAGGGACCGATGATGATGTCGAACTTCGAGCGACCCATGCGGATCCAGGCGGCGTCGGCATCGAAGTACTCATCGCTGAGCACGGCGTCCGCCTTGGCCCGCAGGTAGCGGGCGAAACCCTCCTCCTCGGCCAGGTCGGCCGCCCGGCCCAACGCCTCGGCCAGCGGCGTCACGAGCTCGGTGTACTCCACGTAGTAGGGGATCGCCAGCAGGCGCTCGTTGTAACGGCGAATCACCGTATAGGGGGAGAGGAACGCCTCACGGTCCTCCGGGTGCGCCTCGATCCAGCGCTCGAACTCGTCCTTGCTCAGATCTTTGGGGTAGAAACCCGCGCCCGGCGGCTTCGGCTCGACCCCCTCGATGAACGCGGCGTCGTGGTCGAGACGGTCGTAGGGGCCCGCCTGCATCAGGAAGAAACGGCGGACCACGTCCTCGGGCGGGGACGGCGCCAGCTCCTCGCGCAGGGCGAGCGCGACGTGCGATGTCTGCCGCCAGTAGATCTCGTCGGCCAGCTCGGCCGCGTTGAGCAGCTCCTTCAACAGCGCCCGCTCACGCTCGCTATAGCCACTCAGGTCCGTCGGCATGGGCGTGAGCGCGTACTTCCGCATCCGGGTCTCGATCTCTGCGCGGGCCGTCATACTCACCTCCGGGCAGACAGTATAGCCGCCCCGGCGGACGGCCAAAAGCGGCGCGCGGCCTGTCCGGCCGGGCGGGGCCGACCTATCTTGTCTTGCTTCAACAACGGTTCGGTGCCCTCGTGCCGGGCCCCGCGAGACAAGACGAGCCGGAGATGGGTAAAAGCGAGTACAGGATCGAACGCGACACGCTGGGCGAGATGAAGGTGCCCGCCAGCGCCCTGTACGGAGCGCAGACGCAGCGCGCCGTCGAGAACTTCCCGGTCAGCGGGCTCCGCTTCCCGCGCCGCTTCATCCGCGCGCTGGGCGCGATCAAGATGACGGCGGCGCAGGTGAACATGGCGCTGAACGAGCTGGACGAGCGTCGCGGCAAGGCGATCGAGCGTGCGGCAAGCGAGGTCATGGAGGGCGCGCTAGACGGCCAATTCGTGGTCGACATCTTCCAGACCGGTTCCGGCACTTCGACGAACATGAACGCCAACGAGGTGATCGCGAACCGGGCGACCCAGATACTCGGCGGGGCGATCGGCTCGAAGGAGGTGCACCCGAACGACCACGTGAACATGGGTCAGTCGAGCAACGACGTGATCCCTACCGCCTCGCACGTGGCCGCCTGCACGGCGCTCGTCGACGATCTGCTGCCCGCGCTCCGCAAGCTGCATGACGCGCTCGACGCCAAGGCGAAGGAGTTCGCCGATGTCGTTAAGACCGGGCGGACGCACTTGCAGGACGCGACACCGGTCACGCTGGGGCAAGAGTTCAGCGGCTACGCCAGCCAGATCGCACACGGGATCAAGCGAGTGGAGAACGCGCTGCCGCACCTGGCGGAGCTGGCGATCGGCGGCACCGCGGTCGGCACCGGACTGAACGCGCAC
>CAYFXF010000082.1:0-6125 GCA_964347085.1 uncultured Gemmatimonadota bacterium
CCTTCCAGCCGGCGAGCTTCGACGCGTCGACCCGGCTCATCTGGCCGGCGCCGATCCCGATCGCCATCTCGTTCCGGGCGAGCAGGATCGCGTTCGACTTCACACCCCAGATCGCCGCCCAGGCGAAGCGCAGGTCGCGTAGCTCGTCCTCCGACGGCTTGCGCTTCGTCACCACACGCCAGCCCTCGTCGGCACCGGGCCAGGGCGGATCGGAGCGCGTCTGCAAGAGCGCGCCGCCCGGTACACCACGCAGCTCCGTCGCCGCGCCCAGGTGCCCGCGCGAGGTCAGGTAGGTGGCGGGTGCCTCCGGGTAGGTCAGGATGCGCAGGTTCTTCTTGCGGCAGAGCCGCTCGAGCGCCGCCTCGCTGTAGCCCGGCGCGACGAGACACTCGACGAAGAGCTCGGCGAGCGACTCCGCCGTCTCCGCGTCGATGTCGTGCGTGAAGGCGATCACCGAGCCGAAGGCGCTTGTGGGGTCGGTCGACAGGGCGCGCCGGTAGGCCTCGAGCGTGGTGTTGCCGACCGCGAGCCCGCAGGGCGTCGTATGCTTGATGACCGCGCAGGCGGGCCGCTCCGAGCGGGCAAACGGCGCCAGCGACATGAGCGCGCCGTCCAGGTCGAGGATGTTGTTGTAGGAGAGCTCCTTCCCGTGGTGCTGGCTGAGCGCGGCGATCCCGCGGCGCGCCGCTGTGTCGGCCACACGATAGAAGGCCGCGCGCTGATCCGGGTTCTCGCCGTAGCGCAGGTCCTGGATCTTCTCCAGACGAAGGGGTAGCTCGGTGGGAAAGTCGCCCGGGTCGCCATCCAGGTAGCAGGCGATCGCGGAGTCGTAGCCGCTGGTGTGGCGGAAGACCTTCTTGGCGAGCCGCTGCCGCCAATCGAGGTCCCGGTCGGCGGCCTTCAAGCGTTCCAGAACCTCGCGGTAGTCGGCCGGGTCGCAGACCACAGTCACGTGCGGGTGGTTCTTGGCCGCCTCGCGCAGCATGGTCGGGCCGCCGATGTCGATCTGTTCCAGCGCCTCGGCGAGCGTCACGTCGGGCCGGGCCACGGTCTGTTCGAACGGGTAGAGGTTCACCGCAACGACGTCGATCGGCGCGATCCCCTGCCGTTCCAGCTCGTCGAGGTCGTCAGCCCGGTCGCGGCGCGCCAGGATGCCCGCGGCGATCACGGGGTGGAGCGTCTTCACACGCCCCTCCATGATCTCCGGGAACCCGGTCACCTCGCTGACGCCGCTGACCGTGAGGCCCGCCTCACGCAGCGCGCGGGCGGTGCCGCCGGTGGAGACGATCTCGTAGCCCAGCTCAGCGAGCCCGCGGGCGAACTCGACGATCCCCGTCTTGTCGAAGACACTCAGTACGGCGCGTGGCACAGTTGACCTCCCGGGTTAGCGCTTCCAAGCCGGCTCGACGCTCTTGAGCGACGTCTCCTCATCGATGAGCCCGAAGCCGATCTCGCCGGCGCCGAGCCTGTGGCGCTGCACGCGACCATCGGGCCCCATCTCGATCTGCCCGCGTGCCAGAGCGCTCAGCACGGCCGGGTAGAGCCGGTGCTCGTACTTGAGCACGCGAGCCGCCAACGAGTCGGGCGTGTCGTCCGGGTGCACGGGGACCGGCCAACCCGCGATGATCGGGCCGGTGTCGTAACGCTCGTCGACGAAATGGATGGTCGGGCCCGACACGGCCACGCCCGCCGCGAGCACGGCCTCGTGCACGTGGTGTCCGTACATCCCCGGGCCGCCGAACGTGGGCAACGGGCCGGGGTGGATGTTGATGATACGGCCGCGGTACGCCTGGACCACCGACTCCGGGATGAGCTTCAGATAGCCGGCCAGCGCGATGAGCTCGATGGCATACGCGCGCAGCACGTCGAGCAGCGCCGCGCCGAAGGCCTCGCGGCTCTCGAAACCCTTTGGCGGCACGATCCGCGTCGGCACGCCGGCCGTCTCCGCCCGCTCGAGCGCGCGGATGCCCGGCCGGTCGGTGATCAAGAGCGCGATGCGAGCGGCGGGATCCGGGTGACCGTCGGCACCGAACGCATCGAGCAGCGCCTGCAGGTTCGTCCCCCCACCGGACGCGAAGACGGCCACCGCCCGGGTCTCAGACACCGTTACACCTCCTCTTCTAGGGCCGACGTGACCGCATGCAGGAAGTCGTCCTCCTCGTCCGGCAGCACGGTGCGCGGGTCGAGGTAGAGCGCGCCCTCGCGCACCCGCGCGACGACCGGCGGCTCGGCCGCGCGGCAGGCGGCCTCGAGCTCACGCTCCGAGCGGCCCGGTGCTATGACCCTGAGCACCCACGTCTCGAGCTGGAGGCCCGGATAGGAGCCGCCGCCCACCTCCGCCACGTCGGCCGCCACCTCGATCTCCGCGCTTGGAGCCCGGCGACGCAGCCGGGCCGCGAGGCGCTCCGCCCGCTCTCGCAGCGCGGTGCCCTCGGCGGCGATCATCGCCAGCGCCGGCAAGGCGGTCCGCGCCGTCGACTCATCTCGCCAGAGTCGTAACGCCGCCTCGAGCGCCGCCAGCGTGAGCTTGCCCACACGCACGGCGCGCAAGAGCGGGTTCCGCCGCATCCGCTCGACCAGCTCGGCGCGGCCCAGGATCATGCCCGCCTGCGGACCGCCCAGCAGCTTGTCGCCACTGAAGGTCACGACGTCGGCGCCCGAGCGCAGCGACTCACGCACGCTCGGCTCCCACGGTAGGCCCAGGACGTCAGCGGCCTCAGGCAAGAGCCCCGACCCGAGATCGTGCACCACGGGGACCTTACGGCGGTGCCCGACCGCCGCCAGCTCGTCGATCGCGACCTCGCTCACGAAGCCCGACTGCTGGAAGTTGGAGCGGTGCACCTTGAGCAGCGCGCCCGTTTCGGGACCGATCGCCTCCTCGTAGTCGCGCGGGTGCGTGCGATTCGTCGTGCCGACCTCGACGATCCGGGCCCCGCTCTTGGCGATGATCTCGGGCACCCGGAACGAGCCGCCGATCACGACGACCTCGCGCCCCTCGGCGAGCTCGTTGAAGGCGAGCACGACCGCGGCGGCGTTGTTGTTGACGACGAGCGCGCCGCCGGCTCCTGTGAGTTCGGTGAGGAGAGCGGCGCAATGCACGTGCCGCGACCCGCGCGCACCGCTCGCCAGATCGTACTCCAGGTTGCTGTAGCCGCGGCCGATCTCGCAGAGGGCCGCGAGAACCTGAGCGGGGAGCGGCGCGCGGCCCAGGTTGGTGTGCAGCGGGATGCCGGTCGCGTTGATCACGCGGCGGAGCGAGCGTCGTTCACCCGCCAGCAGCTCGTCGCGGGTCGCCGCGGCGATCTGCGCAGGGTCGGGTAGCGCGGCCCGTCGGCCGTCCGCGAACTCGTCGCGCAGTCGGGCGAGCGTGCGGCGGAGCGCGTCGACGACCCGGGCGCGCGGGTAGGCGTCCAGCAGCCCGGCCATCTCGGCCGACCCGAGCAGCGAATCGACGCTGGGTATCGTGCGGCGGGGGTCCTCCATCGTCCTTCTCCGCCGCTTAGCCGGGTGGCTCCGGCGGCTCGTCCCGCTCCGGCGGCACGAGCGGCTCGAAGCTGAGCTCGCCGCCGCCCACGAGGCCGCTCAAGTTGATGATCCGGCGGACCCGCACCACGTGCGTGCCGGGCGGGATGCGCGCCCGCGCCACGACGTAGATGCGCCGGGCGGGCAGCCGCTGCGGCTCCTCAGGCGTCACCTGCTCTCCCGGTTCGCCGAGCTCCCGTTCAGGAATGGCCGCCGCTGGTAGCGCGGCGGCTTCGGCCTCCGGCGGTTCCGCCGCCGGCGCCTCCAGCTCCAGGGTATCGGCCGCCGCCGCGCGGGCCCGGCCCAGCGAGTCGCGCCAGGCCGTGTACTGCCAGCCGTGCAGCACGGTGTCGAGCGGCAGCGGCGTGCTGTCCGCCAGCGCGAAGAGCTCCGCGTCGCGGGCGCGGAGTGCGGAGTCGGGATCGAGGTAGCCGTCGAAGCGCAGCTCGAGGGTGAGCGTATCGACGGGCTCGACCTGGGTCAGCCGCGGCCCGAGCGAGTCGTGGCGGAACACCTTGAAGACCAGGGTCAGCGTATCCACGGCACCCAGGCTCAGCTCCAGCGTGTCCGAGCGGTCGAAATCGTCGGCGCGCAGGTTGTTGTTCACGTCGTCGAACCCGATGGCCAGATAGTCGCCCGTCGGGAAGGTGTTGATAGCGAACCCGCCCGCCGAATCGGCGACCGTGCCGTAGCGCAGCGTGTCGGCGAGTTGGATGAAATCGACCCGCCCGGCGGGCAGCGGCCGGTCGGTGATCCGGTCGAACACGACCCCCTGGACGCGGTTGCCCGGTACCGGCATCCCGGTGGAGAAGACGTAGTGGATCGGCGCCTCGATCCGGTTCCCGAACAGGTCCTGGATCACGGGCTCGACGCGCACGTGATAGATGCGCGGCGCGATCCAGCCGGCCCGCGGCCGCACCTTGAGTTCGCGCTTGCCTTTCTTGACCCGCGGACGCGCCTCGAAGGGATAGAGCGTCACCGAACCCTGGATGTTGCGCTCCGAGATCGACTCGTCGAACTCGAACCGGACGTCGTCCTCGAAGTCAGCGACCACCGCGTAGCTGTCCGGCTGTACCGCGATCAGCACGGGCGGTATCGAGTCCGCCGGGCCGCCGGGCGGCGCGGCTACGTGCGCGCAGCCGAACGCGCCGAGTGCGGCAAGCCCGGCGGTACCGAGGCCGCCGGCGAGCCGCGGCCTCCGGCCCGAGCCCGGGCGTGACTTCTTGGGCACAGGCTACTCGACCTCCAGCGCCCTGCGCTTCGCACTCACCCGCTCAAGCTGTTCCCGAAGCCCCTCCAGCTTCGCCCGCGCCTGCTGTACGACCTCGCCGGGCGCCTTGCGCAGGAAGTTGCGGTCCGCCAGCCGCCGTTCCGACCGCGTCACCAGCCCCTGCAATTCGGCCAGCTGCTTGTCGAGCCGCGCCCGCTCGCGGCCCAGGTCGATGATCCCTTCCAGCGGCACGAACACCTCGGCCCCAGAGGTCAGCACGGCCGTCGCGCCGGCGCGCGCAGCCGCCGCATCGCCATCGAGCCGGAGCTCGGCGATGCCGCCCAGCTTACGGGCCGACTCGCCCTCGGCGACGAGCGCCCGGCGCAGCGCCTCGTCGGCAGAGCGCACCTGCACCTCGAGCTGGCGCGTGTGCTCCACTTGGTACTCGCTGCGGATGTTGCGCACGGCGCCCAGCAGCTCTTGCAGGATCGCCATCTGCGACTCGGCGTCCGGGTCGTCCCACTCGGGGGCCGGCTCCGGCCAGTTGGCGAGCATCAGGCTCTCGATCTCGCGGCCGGGCAGGCGCAGCCAGAGCTCCTCGGTGATAAACGGCATGATCGGATGGAGGAGTCGCAGGCTGCCATCCAGGGCCGTGGTCAACACGGCCCGCGCGATCTCACGCGCCTCCGGCTTCGATGCCTCATAAAGCCGCAGCTTGACCAACTCGAGATACCAGTCGCAGAACTCGCTCCAGAAGAAGCGGTAGGCGCCGGCTGCCGCCTCGTGCAGCCGAAACCGCTCCAGGCTCTGGCTGACCTCGCGCGTTGCGCGGTTGAGCCGCGCGAGGATCCAGCGGTCCGACAGCTCGAGCGCCTCAGGCGCCGGCAACGCCGGCGCCGCCTGACCATCCAGGTGCGGCAAGGCGAGGCGTGCCGCGTTCCAGATCTTGTTGGCGAAGTTGCGACCGACGTGAAACGACTCCTCCAGGTCCTGGTAGTTGAGCTGCAGATCGGCACCCACGCCCAGCCCGCTCATCAGGGTGTAACGAAGCGCATCGGCGCCGAACCGCTCCACGACTTCCAGTGGGTCGATCCCGTTACCCAGCGACTTCGACATGCGCCGCCCCAAGTGGTCCCGCACGGTGCCGTGCAGGTAGACATCGCGGAACGGGACGTCGCCCAGGAACTCGAGCCCGCACATGATCATGCGCGCGACCCAGAAGAAGAGGATCTCGGGCGCCGTGACCAGCGTGTGGCCCGGGTAGAAGACCTCGAGGTCGGCGGTCTCGTCCGGCCAGCCCAGCGTGCTGAACGGCCAGAGCGCCGAGGAGAACCAGGTGTCCAGCACGTCGGCGTCCTGCTCGAGCTCCGTGCCGCCGCACTCGCCGCAGGCA
>CAYFXF010000083.1:0-2175 GCA_964347085.1 uncultured Gemmatimonadota bacterium
GCGCGAGGGCGGCCGCCAACGACTCGCCCGCTCGCTCGAGGTCGTGCTGGCGTCGGGGCGCCCCCACTCCTGGTGGCACGGCCGGCCGCCGGAGACGTCGCCCGTCTCGGCCCTCGTCTTCTGTCTCAGCTTGGACCGTCCGGCGCTTTACCGTCGCATCGACGGCCGGCTCGACCGGATGATGGCGGAGGGGCTGCTCGACGAGCTGCGGCGTCTCTTGGCGCGCTATCCGCCGGACGCGCCGGGTCTGCGCTCGGTGGGCTACGCCGAGCTGGCCGCCCACCTGCGAGGCGAGCTCGGGCTGGAGGAAGCGTTGGAGGAGGCGAAGAGCAGCACGCGCCGCTTCGCCCGGCGCCAGCTCACCTGGTTCCGCCACCAGCTGCCCGAGGACACGCTGTTGCTCGATGCGGCCCGCTCGCGTGGCGCGCTGGCAGACGAGGTCGTGCGCCGCTGGTCGGAGCGCGCGAGGCGGCAGACTGGCTGCTAGGGGCCGGCGCCGATAGCTTCCGGCGCATGATGCGCATCGGGATCAGCTGTTACCCGACCTACGGGGGAAGTGGCGCCGTCGCCACGGAGCTGGGGATGCGACTGGCCCAGCGCGGGCACGAGGTGCATTTCGTGTCGTACGCGCACCCGTTCCGGCTGCCGCGTTTCCTTCGCAACACCTACTTCCACGAAATCGAGGTCTCGCGCTACCCGCTGTTCGAGTATCCGCCCTACTCGCTGGCGGCCACAGTGGCGATGCACGAAGTGGCCACGCAGCGCCACCTCGATCTGTTCCACGTCCACTACGCGGTGCCGCATGCGACCTCGGCCTGGCTGGCCAAGCAGATGCTGGAGGAGCCGGACGAGCTCAGGATCGTCACGACACTGCACGGCACGGACATCACCCTTGTCGGACAGGACCCGTCGTATCGCTCGATCGTGCGCTTCTCCATCGAACGCTCAGACGGGTTGACCGCCGTCTCCGAGTATCTGAGGCGTGAGACGATCGCGACCTTCGGCTGCAGCGAGTGCGAGGTGCGGGTGATCCCGAACTTCGTCGACACCGAGGCGTTCGGGCGGCGCAACGACAGCCGGCACCGGAATGCGCTCGCGGACCCGGACGAGAAGATACTCATGCACATCTCGAACTTCCGGCCGGTCAAGCGGGTGGCGGACGTCGTGCGGGTGGCGGCGCGTGTGATGGAGAAGGTGCCGGCCAGGCTCATCTTCGTCGGCGATGGCCCGGATCGCCCCATGGCCGAAGAGCGCGCACGCAATCTCGGGATCGGCGACCGGGTCGTCTTCCTCGGCAAGCAGGAGTCGGTGGCGGAGCTGCTCGCCTGCGCGGACCTCTTCATGCTGCCCAGCGAATCGGAGTCCTTCGGCCTCTCGGCGCTCGAGGCGATGGCGAGCGGGGTGCCGGTCGTCGGCACCCGCTGCGGCGGACTCGAGGAGGTGGTGACCGACGGCGAGAGCGGCCGCCTGCTGCCGGTGGGCGCGGTCGACGCCATGGCAGAGGCCGCGATTCAGATCCTCTCCGAACCCGCTACTTCGCGTGAGATGGGCCGGGCCGCACGAGCCGTGGCGGAGGAGAAGTACTCGGCCGAGCGCATCGTCGCGCAGTACGAAGCCTTCTACGAGGAAGTGCTCTGAAGATGACGGCGCGGCGGCAGCTCCGCCGCCACCCCCGGCCCCACACCCGATGACGCCCCTCGAAGCGGTCGCCCTGGGACTCGTGCAGGGGCTGACCGAGTTCTTTCCCGTCTCCAGCTCCGGCCACCTCGTGCTCGCCGGGGCGCTGCTCGGCGTCAACCCGCCGGGCGTGTCGTTCGAGGTGCTGGTGCACCTGGCCACGCTCTTCTCGGTGCTCGCCCTCTACGGACGACGGCTCGGCACGCTGCTCGTCGGGGCGGGGCGAGGGGAGAGCGAAGCGCTGCGCTATCTCGGTATGCTGGCGCTGGCCTCCGTCCCCGCGGCACTGGCGGGGACGGGGCTCAAGGGGCCGATCGCGCGGGCCTTCGACCTCCCGACCCTCGCGGCGTTGAGCCTCCTGGTCACCGGTGCCGTGGTCTACGCCACCCGCTGGTGGATCGGCCGGGGCGCAGAGCCCGATCCCGGCTGGGGCGGCTCGCTGGCCGTGGGCCTCGCCGAGGCGGTGGCACTCCTCCCGGGCGTCTCGCGCTCGGGGTT
>CAYFXF010000083.1:2245-6101 GCA_964347085.1 uncultured Gemmatimonadota bacterium
GACCGAGCTCGTCGCCGCCTGGCTAAGCGCGTTCGGCGCCGGTGTGCTGGCGATCTGGCTCTTCGTGCGCTGGCTACGCGCCGGCCGATTCCACCGTTTCGCCTACTATTGTTGGGCGGTGGGCGGAGCCTATATCGTCTATTCAGTCATCGTTCGGTGAGGTCGTCGTCGGTGGTCGAGACGCTGTCGGAAGCGACGCGCGAGCGGATCGCAGAGGCCCTGGGGGAGGACGTCGGGGCGGGGGACCGGACCACGGAATGGTCGGTCCCGGCGGAGCTGGTGGCCGAGGCCGAGATCATCGCCAAGGCGCCGGGCGTGATCGCCGGGCTCGCCGCGGCTGTCGAGGTCTACCGCCAGCTGGGGCAGGTCGAGTTCAGGCCGCACGTCGAGGTGGGCGATGCGGTGGCCGAGGGCGAGGTCGTGGCGACGCTGACGGGCTTGGCACGCGCCATCCTCACGGGCGAGCGCACCGCGCTCAACTTCCTCGGCCGGCTGTCGGGCGTGGCGACGCTGACGCGCCGCTTCGTGGAGGCGGTCGCGGGCAGCGGCGCCCGGATCACCGACACCCGCAAGACGACGCCCCTCTGGCGCGAGCTCGAGCGGGCGGCGACCCGGGCCGGCGGCGCCGTCAACCATCGTCGCGGGCTCGACGACATGGTGCTGATCAAGGAGAACCACCTCCGGTGCGCCGGCGGGATCGAGGCGGCAACTCGGCGGGTGCGGGCGTCGAACCGGGAGGGCCTCAAGGTCGAGGTGGAGACCACGAGCCTGGAGCAGGTGAAGTCGGCGCTCGAGGCCGGGGTCGATCGCATCATGCTCGACAACTTTCCGCCGCAACGCGTGATCGAGGCGGTGCACCTGATCGGCGGCGGCCGGCCGCGCCCGGAGATCGAGGTGAGCGGCGCCGTCAGCCTGGCCACGGTGAGGAGCCTGGCGGAAGCGGGTGTCGACTACATCTCGGTCGGCGCGCTGACGCACTCGGCGCCGGCGCTCGACCTCTCGCTGCAGGTCCGCCGCGTCCGGGTGTGAGCGGCGCGGCTCCCGCTTGGGAGGGGCTGACGCCCGAGGAGCTCCGGCGTCGCTGGGGCCGTCCGGACCTCCACGTTTACCTCCGCGTCGACAGCACCAATTCCTGCGCCCGGCGGCTGGCCGAGCGGGGCGCGCCACCCGGCACGCTTGTGCTCGCGGATGAGCAGGCGGCGGGCCGCGGCGTGGCGTCGCACCGCTGGTTCTCACCGAGTGGCGCCGGTCTCTACCTATCGCTCGTGCTGCGTCCCCGGCCGGCGCCGAACCCGCTGCTGATCCCGCTGCTGGCGGGGCTGGCGACGGCCCGCGCCGTGGCGCGCCTCGTGCCGGAGCTGCCGGTGGGGGTGAAGTGGCCCAACGACCTGATCTGCGCGGACCGTAAAGCGGGCGGCGTGCTGAGTGAGGCGGTCTCGGCCGCTGACGAGCTGCGTTACGTGGTGGTGGGGGTGGGGGTGAACGTTCACCAGAGTCGCGACGATTTTCCCGAGCTGCTACGCGAGGTGGCGACCTCGTTGGACACCGCGGCGGCTCGACGCGTCTCGCGCCTGGAGCTGGCCGACCTTGTGATCGCAGAACTCGAACGCCATTGTGCTGAGTTGCCGGAGAAACTGGATCGCGAGCGGCTGAAGGAGTGGGACAGCTACGACTGGCTGCGCGGCCGGCGCTGCGCCGTGGCCGGGCCGGGTTCCGTTACGCGCGTCGGGATCGCGGTCGGGATCGCGGAGGACGGCGCGCTGCTCTTGCAGCCTGAGGGTGCGGGTCCGGAACGCGTGACGGCGGGCCGCGTGCTCGTCGAAGGGCTCGTGACCCCGGACTACTGAGATGAGTGATTCGTGCCTCGCCATCGACCTGGGCAATACGGAGTCCGTGCTCGGCCTCTTCGAGGGCAGCGAGCTCGTGCGGCACTGGCGGGTCTCCACCGACCTGCGGCGGACGCCGGACGAGGTGGCCCAGCTGCTCGGTCACCTGCTGGCGGTGGAGGGGCTGAAGCCGCCGCGCGCCGGTGTCATCGGATCGGTCGTGCCGGCGATGGAGCCGGTCCTGGTCCGCGGCTTCCGCCGTGCCTTCGGCGTGGAACCACGGCTGATCAATGACCCGGCCCCGCTGGCGGCGGCGGGAGGGCCGCTCCCGATTCGGCTCGATGTGGACGAGCCGCACACGGTGGGCGCGGACCGCATGCTGAACACGCTGGCCGCCGCCCAGCTCTACGGCGTCGACCTCGTGGCCGTCGATCTGGGAACCGCGACGACCTTCGACTGCATCACCGGAGACGGCTCCTTCCAGGGCGGCGTGATCGCGCCGGGTCCGCGGGCCGGGATCGAGGGGCTGGCTCAGCGCGCCAGCAAGCTCCCGTTCATCGATCTGGTGCCGCCGAAGTCGGTGATCGGGCGCCGTACTGAGGCGTGTCTACGCTCGGGGTGCTTTTACTCGATCGTCGATTCGATCGACGGCATTGTGCGCCGCATCAAGTCCGAATGGAACCGTCACGAGGTGCTGGTATTGGCGACGGGGGGGCTGGCGGCGCTGATCGCGCCCCAATGCGAGACGGTCGATCTTGTCGACCCCTACCTGACGCTCTACGGGCTCGAGATCGCCGATCGCATGCTCGGCGCTTGGCAGGTGGACTAGGCGGGAGTGGGCCGCTCAAGCGGCCCGGCGCACCTTGGATCGAATCTTATCGAGAGCCCGGTCGGCCGTCTCCGGGCTGATCAACTTGACGATGAAGTAGATGACGGCCAGGAAGAAGGCCAGCTTGACCAGGGCCACGACTAGGGCCGTGATCAGCCCGATGATCGGCAAAAGGAGCGCCGATGCGACCGCCACGGCCACTAGGCCCCCCACCAGCATCGCGCCCAGCGTGAGCATCCCTCTCAGCATTCTCCGCCTCCAGTTCGGTTGCGGCGGCGCCATCGCGCGCCGCCGGGCCCTCGCCATCCCTCTCTACGCCGCTGGGCCGCTCCCGGTTTCAGCCGGCTCCGCCGGGTCCACCCGCGGGTTCCGCCACTACTGCAGGCGCCGGGGCGCCGTTCTGCCAGCCTGACAGTCCCCGGGCACTTTACGGTGGGCACGGTTCGTGCCATCTTCGGGCGCTGACTTGCGAAGCCACCCCACAGACCCAGCAGGCCCGGCCGCCGGCAAGGGCGCGCCGCCTGCGTCGGCCTGTGCGGTACACGATAACGATACACGAGGGAGAGAGAGGAGGAAAGCGCTTATGCAGATCAAGCCCCTCGCCGATCGCGTGGTGGTCAAGCCGCTGGAAGAGACCGAGCAGATGAAGGGTGGTCTGTACATCCCGGACACCGCCAAGGAGAAACCGCAGCAGGGCGAGGTGATCGCCACTGGCCCCGGTCGCATCAGCGACGAGGGTAAGCGGATCGAGGTGGAGCTCAAGGCCGGTGACCGGGTCCTCTACGGTAAGTACAGTGGTACCGAGGTGACGGTCGCCGACGAGGAGTACCTGATCCTGCGCGAGTCGGACGTGCTCGCGGTGCTTTCGAACGGCAAGAAGAAGTGAGCCGGGTTGCGCCGTGGCCCGCGCCTGATGTTGCGGGACGTGGCTCGGATCAGCTCAGCTCGATGAAGGGCGGGCGCGCGGCCTGGACTCTGTACGGGCAAGCCCCCGCTGAACATGTAACGGAGGAGGTTTGAAGAGATGGCGAAGGTCCTGGAATTCGACACTCAGGCGCGGACCAGCCTCAAGATCGGCGTCGATGCGCTGGCCAAGGCCGTAAAGGTCACGCTCGGCCCGAAGGGGCGGAACGTCGTCCTGGAGAAGAAATTCGGCAGCCCGACGATCACCAAGGACGGCGTCACCGTCGCCAAGGAGATC
>CAYFXF010000084.1:0-5969 GCA_964347085.1 uncultured Gemmatimonadota bacterium
CAGCTCGGCGCGAGCTTCGCGGGCCGCCTCGGCCAGGGCCCGTGTCAGGGCGCCGATGCCACCGCGCGCACGTGCCCCGGGTCTGGGGCCACGACTCTTCGTGCCCAGATGGTGGTGCAGGAAAAGGTACGCCGTGCCGGATGCGAACGGTCCTTGGAAGATCCCAGTGATCCCGGCGGCGCCGAGCGTGCCCTTCAGGCCGTCGCTCTCGAACCATTCGTCCAGGAGTTCGGCCACGGTCATCGGGAGAAGCCGCACCAGCTCCGGCATCCCACGCTTGCCCAGAAGCCTGACCCGAGCTGCCAGCCTCAGCGTCTGGTACAGGTCGGAGGACCGGGCCGAGAGCACGTCGGGCGGGGGCGCGTCGTAGAGACGCTCGAGGAAGCCGGCCGCGCGGGAGACGAGGTTCGTGAAGGCCTCCCAGACTTCGGCATCCTGATCCGAGAGGGCGCGAATCGATTCGGCCGACTGCGCTGCGTCGCGCCAGAGGAGCAGATGGCGTCCGTCCGGGAGTGGGGTGAAGACCGTCGGGTCGCAGGCCAGAAGCTCCAGCCCGTGAGCCTCCAGCTTGAGATCCCGCACGATCTTGGGGTGGAGCCAGCGGATCAGGTGGGCGCCGCTCTCGAACTTGAAGCCGGAGTCGGTCTCCTCCGTGACCGCACAGCCACCCAGGCGATCGCGCCGCTCGGTCACCAGCACCCGCAAGCCGGCTTTGGCTAGATACGCTGCCGTAACCAGGCCGTTGTGCCCGGCGCCGATCACGATCGCATCGTAGGCCGCGCTCACCCTCAGCCGTCCTTGAGGATCTCGAGTGCGGCCAGTCGGCCGGATGCGCCCGAGATGCCGCCGCCGGGATGGGTGCCGGAGCCGCACTGGTAGTAGCGTCGGACCGGCGTGCGATAGTCGGCCCAGCGCGGGGCAGGCCGCATGAAGAAGAGCTGATGCAGTGACAGCTCACCGTGGAAGATGTTGCCCTGGCTGAGCCCGAACTCCTCCTGCAAGTCCCAGGGCGTTATGACCTGACGGTGGAGGATGAGCTCTTTCAGGTTGGGCGCATGCTCGCTGAGCGTATCGATCACGGCATCTCCGAAAGCCTCGCGCCGCTCGTCGCTCCATCCGCCCTTCAACTCGAACGGCGCGTACTGGACGAAGATCGACATCACATGCTTACCGGGAGGCGCCATGCCCGGGTCGATCAGAGACGGGATTACGATGTCCATGTAGGGCTGGCGCGAGAACTCGCCGTACTTGGCGTCGTCGTAGGCGCGTTCCAGGTAATCCACGCTTGGGCTGATCGAGACGGCGCCGCGCAGGTGCGGGCCCTCTCCGGGGAGGCAGGTGTAGCTGGGCAGGCCGTCCAGCGAGAGGTTGACCTTGCCGGAGGAGCCGCGGATTCGGAAGCGGCGGATCGACTCGAGGAAATCGGGCGGAAGCTCGCGCGCGTCCACCAGCTTCAGGAAAGACAGCTTCGGGTCGACGGCGGAGACGATGGTCCTGGCCGCAATCTCTTCACCGTCCTCCAGGGCCACGCCCACCGCGCGGCCGGCCTTGACGATGACCTGCTGGACCGTGGCTTCGGTGCGGATCTCGGCGCCGAGCCGCTGAGCGGCTGCGGCGATCGCCTCAGCCACGGCGCCCGTTCCACCCCGGGCAAACCCCCAGGCCCGGAAGGCGCCGTCGATCTCGCCCATGTAGTGGTGGAGCAGGACGTAGGCGGTGCCCGGCGAGCGAGGTCCCAGAAAGGTGCCGATGATCCCGCTCGCCGACATCGTGGCCTTAAGGGCCTCGGTCTCGAACCACTCGTCGAGGAAGTCGGCGGAACTCATCGTCATGAGCTTGCAGAGTGCGTAGAACCGCTCGGGACCGAGGCCGCGCAGGTGACGGGCCAGTTTCAATAGGCCGCGCAGGTCGCGCGGGCTCAGGGAACTCGGGTCAGGCGGCACCATGCCGAGGATCGGCTTCACGGCGTAGGCCAGGTGGTACATCAGTTTGCCGAAGTCATCATACGCCTCGGCGTCCTTGGGCGAGTGGCGGTAGAGTTCGCGGCGAGTTTGGTCGTGGTCGGCCCAGCGCACCAGGTAGTCGCCATTGGGCAGCGGGGTGAAGGTGCTCTCGAGTGGCAGGATCTCGAGGCCGTGGCTCGCCAGTTCGAGCTCGCGAATGATCTCCGGCCTCAGCAAACTCACCACGTAGGAGCAGACCGAGTACTTGAAACCCGGATAGACTTCTTCGGTGACGGTCGAGCCGCCCACACGGGGGCGCCGTTCGAGGACGAGCACACTCTTTCCAGCTCGCGCCAGGTAGGCAGCGGCGACGAGTCCGTTGTGGCCACCGCCGATGACTACGGCTTCGTACCGCGAGTCGGACGCCATGCCTAGTCGCGCTTGCGGGGCGGGTTAAAGAACGGCAGGTCGACGACCTCCGCCGTCGTTTTCTTGCGCTGGTGCTCTACTGTGACCTCCATCTGCAAAGTCGTGCCGGGCCGAGCATGCGCGGCGCGCAGGTGAGCGAGCGCGATGTACTTCTTGAGGGTCGGAGACCAGCAGCCGCTGGTCGCATAACCGATCTGATTCCGCCCGGAGTACACTGGTACGCTGGTTCGCCAAGCTATGCGCGGGAGCTGAGGCGGCAAGCCAACTTCGCCGTAGAGCCGCTCGAGCGACTCCCACCCGAGTTCCAGTCCCTTGAACGCCCAGCCGGGTCCGCCCCGCCATTCGGTCAGCAACGCGTCACGGCCCACGAAGGCGTTCTTCTCGAGCCGCACCGCCCAGCCTAGCCCCAGCTCGAACGGAGACGACCTGCGCAGGTCGATCAGCGCACGGTTGGTCGGAATGTAGTCCACCTGGATGAGCAGCAGGCCCGCCTCGATCCGGGCGAGATCCAGTGCGAGGATCCCCGTGGGCGTGATGCCGTAGCCGCGCCCCGCCTCCATCAGGGCGTCCCAGACCCGCAGGGCGTGCTCCGCATCGACCCAGATCTCGTAGCCCAGGTCGCCGGTGTAACCGGTCCGCGACAGGGTCACCGGGACGCCGCCGACGCGGGCGTAGGTGAGCCGGAAGAAGCGCAGGTCGTCGAGTTCGGCGTCGGAGGCTTGGCGCAGCACATCTCTCGCGGTGGGCCCCTGCAGCGCCAAGGCGGCCGTGGTATCCGAATCGTCCTCGACCGTCAGCCTGAGCCCCCGCGCGTTGTCCAGCAGCCAGCGGAGGTTTGGCTCTCCGGAGGTCAGCCGGAACTTGCTGTCGTCGAGTCGCTGCAAGGTGCCATCGTCGATCACCTTGCCGGCCTCGTCGCACCAGGGGCTGTAGACCACCTGTCCCACGGCGCAACGGGAGACGTCGCGGGTCAGCACACGATCGAGGAAGCGTTCGGCATCGGAACCCTCGATCAAGTACTTGTAAAGAGGCGTGACGTCGATGAGCGCGGCGGCGTTGCGAATGGCGAAGTACTCGCGCTCGTGCGTGAGCTCGTACGAGCTGGCGGCCACGTAGCCGGCCCAGCGCCGCCAGTTCTGTCCCTGGTTGAGCGGGCCGGTCCGGTCGTGAAAGGGTGTGGTTCGAAGCATCGGGGACCTTTCGCCGGTCGGTTGCGGGCGTCGCGGAGGCTAGCGGGCAATCTAACCGTCGGGGTAGGTGAAGACGAGGATCCCCGCTCAGGGTCTCTTGCTCGCCTTCGTGCTACGAGGCATACTAAGTGACCCATAACGCGTTCACTCGGTGCAGCGAGCTTGGAGACGTGCCCACTTACGACAAGGTTCGCCGGCTACTGAGCGAGGGATCGGGCGTCTTACTGGACGGCGCGCTGGGCAGCGAACTGGTCCGGCGCGGTGTGCGCTGGCGCTGGCACGGCCTGCGCACCGACGCGGCTGAGGTGCAAGCGCTTCACGGCGAGTACATCGATGCGGGCGCCCATGTCATCCGCACGAACACGTTCCAGCTCAACCGGCGGATCTACCTGAACGTCTTCCGCGACGCGGACCACATGCGGCATATCGGCGCCCCCGGACTCGCCGAGCGCGCCGAAGAGCTCATGCGGCAGGCCGTCGCTTTGGCGCGGCGGGCCGCGGAGGCAGCGGAGCGGGAGGTGGCGATCGCCGGCGTGATGTCCCCGCTGGAACACTGCTTCCGGCCGGATTTATCACCGCCCGAGGCGGCGGCAGCAGCCGAGCACGGCGCGATCGCCAACCTGCTGGCCGCTGAGGGGGTCGACCTGCTGCTGCTCGAGTCGATGAACACGACTGGCGAGGCACGCGCTGCCGCGGAGGCCGCGCTGGCCACCGGGCTTCCGGTGTGGGTCAGCTTCGTCATCGGTCCGGAAGGCGAGATCCTGAGCGGTGAAGCGCTGGCCGACGGCGCAAAGGCGATGGACGCGCTCGGTGTCGATGCGATTCTGGTTAACTGCGCGCCGCCCGACGACCTGTCCCGAGCGATCCCCAAGCTCCGGTCGGCGACGGCGGGAGCGGTCGGCGCATTCGCGCAGGTCGGGGCGTTCAACCCACCCTCCTGGAAGTTCGAGTTTCATCCGCAGTTCAGCGGGACCGAGGCGTGGCCGCCGGAACGCTACACCGAGAAGCCGGAGGGCTGGCCGGAGGCAGGCGCTAGTATCCTCGGCGGCTGCTGCGGGACGACGCCGGCTCATATCCGGGCGCTGAAAGCGGCGCTGTGAACCAGGAGTTGTCGCGGTGAGCGAGTACGATCCGATTCGCCGGCGGCTGGAAGCCGGGGACCTAGTCATCTTGGACGGCGCGATCGGCACCGAGATCCTGCGGCGGAACCTCTCCTGGTCCGATCATCGATTGCTCGACGAGCCCGCCGCTGTCAGGAACCTGCACGAGGACTACATCCGCGCCGGCGCCGACGTGATCACCACGAACTCCTTCCAACTGGCGCGCCGTAGTTTCCTCAGTCACTTCCGGGATGAGGCGCACATGCGGCAGATCGGCGTGCCCGGCCTGGAGGATCGCGCCGCCGAGATGCTGGCCGCCTCGGTCGAGCTGGCGAAACAAGCCGTTGCCAAGGTCGCGGCGGACCGTCCTGTAGCTGTCGCGGGGGCCGTCACGACCCTGGAATGGTGCTTTCGGCCCGACCTGGCGCCCAGCGTAGACGCGATGCGCGCCGAGTACCGCGAGATCATGGACGTGCTGGCGGCGGCCGGCGCCGATCTCATCCTGCTGGAGACGGTGAACAGCGTCAGGGAGGCGAAGGTCGGTCTGGAGGCCGCGCGCCAGGCGGGCTTGCCCTGCTGGGTCGGCTTCGTGTGCGACGAGCGGGGGCTGTTGTTCACCGGCGAGACGCTGGCCGACGCCGAGCGCGAGCTCTTCCCGCTCGAGCCTGACGTCGTACTGGTGAACTGCTGTCCGCCCGATGACGCCAGCGCGGGTCTCGGCGAGCTCGTCGCGGCGCGCAGCGGGCCTTGCGGTCTTTATCCGCATATCGGCCGGTTCGATCCGCCGGAGTGGCTTTTCACCGACGAGTATCCAGCGCCGCGGCTCTTGGAGGAGGCGCGTCGCTGGCGGGAGATGGGTGCCCAGGTGATCGGCGGCTGCTGCGGCACAACGCCCGACCACATCGCGGCCTTCGCCAAGGGTCTGCGTGACGCTTAGTCCGGACCTGCGTCGAATCTACTTCTTTCCAAGCTGACAAGGTGAGAGCGATGAGCGATAAGCTCTGCATGCAGATTCTTCTGACCGTTATCGGGTCCGTGCTTGTTGCGTCGGGCGCCAGAGCCCAATCGGCGCCTCTGACCTCCGACCTGCTGGCCGAGCTGCGCTTCCGAGCGATCGGCCCGGCGGTGACCGGGGGCCGTATTCACGACGTCGAGGCGCTTGCCGACGATCCCTCCACCCTCTATCTGGCGACGGCGTCCGGCGGCATCTGGAAGTCGACGAACAAGGGCACGACCTGGACGCCGATCTTCGACGACCAGGCGGTGAGCACGTTCGGCGACATCGCCATCGCGCCCTCCAACCCCAG
>CAYFXF010000085.1:0-1029 GCA_964347085.1 uncultured Gemmatimonadota bacterium
AGGTACTGGAACGCCGCCGTGCCCCCGGCGAGCGTCTCGCGTAAGGCATCGGCCAGGGCGAGGCCGCCCTCACCACCGCGGGCCCAGATATCGGCCGGCACGCAGGGCACACCGAGCTCGGCCGAGCGCGCCGCAATCAGCTCGAGCTCTTCCGGGCTGTCGCCCTCGAACCGGTTGATCGCCACGATCGGCGGTACGCCGTGCCGCCGCACGATCGCGATGTGCTGCTCCAGGTTGGGCAGCCCGCGCGCCACGGCCGACGGGTCCGCCAGCGTAAGCTCGTCCTTGCTGGCGCCGCCGTGGTGGCGGAGCGCCCGCGTCGTAACGACGATCACGGCCGCCGCCGGCGATAGTCCAGCCACCCGACACTTGATGTTGAAGAACTTCTCAGCGCCGAGATCCGCGCCGAACCCAGCCTCGGTGACGACGACGTCGCCGAGCGCCAGGGCCGTCTTGGTGGCGACCAGCGAGTTGCAGCCGTGCGCGATGTTGCCGAACGGGCCGCCGTGCACGAAGGCGGGGCCGCCCTCCAAGGTCTGCACCAGGTTGGGCGCCAGCGCATCGCGCAAGAGAACCGCCATCGCGCCTTCGACCCCGAGGTCGCGCGCGCGTACCGGGTCGTCGGCCGGGGTGTAGCCGACGACGATGCGGCCCAGCCGCTCGCTCATGTCCGCCAGGTCGCTGGCGAGGCAGAAGACCGCCATCACCTCGCTAGCTGCGGTGATCACGTACCCGTCGGAGCGCGGGACACCGTGTGCCTGGCCGCCGAGCCCGACGACGATGTTCCGGAGTGCCCGGTCGTTCATGTCGACGCTGCGCGGCCAGGTGATGCGCCGCACGTCGAGCCCGCAGTTGTTGCCATGATGGATGTGCGCGTCGAGAGCGGCCGAGAGGAGCGCGTGGGCGCTGGTGATGGCGTGGATGTCGCCGGTAAAGTGGAGGTTGATGTCCTCCATCGGCACGACCTGCGAGTAACCGCCACCGGCCGCGCCGCCCTTGATGCCGAAGACCGGACCAAGGGAGGGTTCG
>CAYFXF010000085.1:1039-5947 GCA_964347085.1 uncultured Gemmatimonadota bacterium
AGGCCTGGGCGAGCCCGACCGAGACGGTGCTCTTCCCCTCCCCGGCCGGCGTCGGGGTGAGCGCCGTGACCACGACCAGCTTGCCCCGCGGCGGCCGCTCCGACAGCCGTAACGAGACCTTCGCCTTGTCGCGGCCGTACGGCTCGTAGTCGTCGCGCTCGAGCCCCAGGGAGCGGGCGATTTCCTCGATCGGCCTCAGCTGAGCCGCCTGTGCGATGTCGATATCTTGCGGTATGGAACGTGGCATATTGCGACCCCGTGGGCTGCCGAACGCTCGATTCTGAGGGAAGCGCCGTCCGTGGCGCCGCCGGCGACGGTGGGGCTGAGCTTGCCTCGCGCGGCGCGCGAAGATAAAACATGGCGGACCGCGCTGTCAAAGGCGGCCGTCTAGAGGAGGGTTGAATGGCCGGGCCGTTGACGCTCTTGGAGAATGCGCTCAAGCGTGCCGTGCTAGGCGTACAGGAGTACACCGTCCTGACAATCAAGGCGGTGCGCAACATCGTAGCCCGCCCCTTCTACTGGCGCGACACGCTGCAGCAGATGGACGCGATCGGCGTGGGTTCGCTGGGGATCGTGCTCTTGACCGGGCTCTTCACCGGGATGGTGCTGGCCCTGCAGAGCTCGATCGAGATGCGGCGGTTCGGGGCCACCATCTATATCGGGCGGCTGGTCGGGGCGAGCGCGGTCCGCGAGCTGGGCCCGGTGCTCACCGCGCTCATGGTGGCGGGTCGGGTCGGCGCGGGTATCGCCGCGCAGCTCGGCTCGATGAAGGTGACGGAGCAGATCGACGCGCTGAACGCCGTAGGCACCGACCCGATCAAGAAGCTCGTGACCCCACGGCTGCTGGCGGCGCTCGTCATGTTGCCCATTCTCACGGTGATCACCGACACTGTGGCGATCGGCGGCGGCCTGCTGATCGCGGTGTTGAAGCTCGATCTCACGTTCGACCTCTACATGCGCTCCGTCTACCAGACACTCGCCGATTCCGGGTTCATCCTGCGTGTGATCCCGCGCGACGTGCTGGCCGGTCTGATCAAGCCGTTCTTCTTCGGCGGGATCATCGCGATGACCGGCTGCTACTTCGGACTGCAGACGCGCGGCGGCACGGCGGGCGTGGGCGTGAGCACGACGCGCGCCGTGGTCACGGCCTCGATCCTGATCCTGGCGACGGACTACTTCCTGACTCAGCTTCTCATCTCTATTCTGTTCCAGTGATGGACGACCCGCTTCCTTTCGCCGACCGGCGACCCGAATCCGGCGGATCCGCTGGGCGGGCGGGCCTCGCCCCGCCGATGGTGGTCGAGGGCCGCAACCTCTACCTGGCGTTCGACGAGAACGACGTTCTGATCGACATCTCGTTCCAGGTGCGCGAGGGCGAAGCGCTGGCCATCGTGGGGCCGTCAGGGGTCGGCAAATCGACGATCCTCAAGTTGATCCTCAGGCTGCTGGTCCCGGACAGCGGCCAGGTGCTGATCGACGGCGAGGACATCAACCGCCTCTCGTTCGAGGAGGTGCTCCAGGTCCGGCAGAAGATGGGGATGGTGTTCCAGGCGCCGGCGCTGTTCGATTCGCTCAGCGTATACGAGAACGTAGCGTTCCCGCTCGAGGAGCACACCGAGCTGCCGGAGCCGGAGATCCGGGCAAGAGTCGAGCACGCGCTGGCGCTGGTCGACATGGGGCTGGACGAGTTCGGAGGCCGCTTACCGGCCGAGCTTTCGGGCGGCCAGAAGAAGCGGGTCGGCATTGCCCGCGCCATCGTACACGAGCCCAAGATCCTGCTCTACGACGAGCCGACGACCGGGCTCGACCCGCTGACCGGGCGCACGATCGTCGACCTGATCAGGCGGCTGGACAACGAGCTCGAGGTGACGTCGGTGGTCGTGAGTCATGACGTGCGCGCCGTGCTGGCGGTCTCGACTCATATCGCCATGCTGCGCGACTGCCGGATCATGTTCTACGGCACGCCGCAGGAGATGATCGCCTCGACCGACTCCTACGTGCGGCAGTTCATAGATTGATGTACCCTGGGGATCGCTGAGGAGGTCGCTGGGCGGATGAACGGCACTTCGAGAATCTCCTGGACTCAGCTCCGAGTAGGGCTGGCGGCCGTGGCCGCGCTCGGCATCCTGGCCGTGGCGATTTTCTTCATCGGCCAGACGGCCGCGGTGTTCGGCGAGCGCTACAACCTCGTCACGCTGCTGCCAAGCGCAAACGGCTTGATCCAGGGGGCCGGTGTGCGCCTTGCCGGGCAGGATGTCGGCAAGGTGGCGCGAATCGACTTCGTTCCCGTGAGCGAGCGCCGCGACCCCGACCACGTGCTGCGGATCACACTGGCGATCAAGCGGTCGGTGAGCGAGCAGATCCGTACCGACTCCGAGGCGCGCATCCGCACCCAGGGACTGCTGGGCGACAAGATTATCGACCTCACTCCCGGAACCCCGGAGGCGCGGATCCTTGCCGCGGGCGACACGGTGCGCGGTGCCATCGCGATCGACTACGAGCAGATGGTGGCCTCGGCCGCCGAGCTGGTGGACGACATGGCGGGAATGCTGAGGAACTTCCGAATCATCGCCGACAGTCTCCTGGTCGGTGGCGGTACGGCCGGCCGGCTGCTGACGGACCCGGCGCTTTATTCGGAGCTGGTGAGCACCTCACGCTCGATGAACCGCTTCCTCGAGACGGTGACCCGCGGCGAGGGCGCTTTGGCGCAGCTGGCCAAGGACGAGCAGCTCTATGAGGATCTGCGCTCGGCCATCGCCGGGCTCGACTCGCTGACCGCCGCACTGGTGAGCGGTGAGGGGACGCTCGCCCGTCTGCTGGCCGACGAGACTCTCTACGAGGAGCTGGTGTCCACCTCGGCGCGCGCCGACTCGCTGCTGGCCGCGTTGGAGTCGGGCGAGGGCACGTTGGGCCAGCTGCTCACCGATCAGGAGGCCTACGAGAGTCTGCTCAAGCTGTTGGTGGACGTGCAGAAGGTCGTGATGGAGCTGCGCGAGACGCCCCGCAAGTACATCCCACGCATCGAGATCTTCTAAGCGGGCTGTAGACCTCGAGAGTCGGCGTACGCCTTGAGGGCCCTGACTCCCCCCTTGAAGCTGTAGGCTTCGTGCCCGGCGCGCTGCAGCTTCTCGGCCAGCTGAGCCGTCTTGAGGCCGAGCTCGCAGTAGAGCACGTAGTGCTGGCCGCGCTCGAGCGAGGTCGGTTCGGCAAACAGCTGCCAGAAATCGCGCTGCACGGCGCCAGGATAGTGCCAGGTCTCGTACTGAGCCGAAGAGCGCGTATCGATGACTTGCGCCTTCTCGGGTATCGCCGCCGCGTAGAGGTACGGCATCACCAGCTCGCTGGCGTCCAGCTCACGCAGGTCGCGCGCCCGACGCGCAGCCACTGCCCGCGCCAGAACCTCGAAATCGAAGCGCGCCTCCGCGGCCGCCGCGTCCTCGGGCGCGGCGTCGGTGACCGGGCGCTCGTCGGTGAGAGCGCAGTATTCGCGCACGTGCTCGGAGAGCGCGTGGGTGCCGATCTCCCGACTCCGCGCGATGATCTCGGCCTTGTCGAAGCCGAGCAGCGGGCGTAGCACCGGTATCGTCACGCTGCCGTCGATGGCGCACAGGTTGGCGAGCGTCTGCGAGGAGACCTGTCCCACGGACTCACCGGTCACGATCGCGCTGGCCCCCGACTCGCGAGCCACCCGCTCCGCCGCCCGGTACATGAGCCGCTTGAGAACGACCTGCCAATAGCTCTCGCGAACGTGCTGGCGCAGTTGGGCGAGCGGAGCCCCGAAGTCGATGAGGTGGACGCGAGGCCGCGTGCCGTAGCTCCACTGGTCGGCCAGGAGTTTCGCGACGCGGAGGACGGCGAGCTCGTAGGCGCCGCCGGCCAGGTTGCAGAAGACGTAGTCGAGCTCGACGCCGCGCTTCAGCATCATCCAGGCGGCGACGGCCGAGTCGTAGCCGCCCGAGATGAGCGCGACCGCGCGACCCTCGGTGCCGAGCGGCAGACCGCCGGGACCCTGGATGCGCGTCGAGTAGAAGTAGGCCCACCCGTCCCGCACCTCGACCCCGACTCGCACGTCGGGGCGGCGGAGATCGACGACGGCCTCCCGGTTCAGCGCCGTGCCCAGCTCGCGCTGGATGTCAGCGGAGGAGAAGGGGTGACGGCCCGCGCGTCGGGCGCGCACGGCGAAGCGGCGGCCGCGCACGCGGTCGGCGTAGGTCCGCGCACCGAGCTCGACGATCGAGTCGAGCTGCGCCTCGGCCACGGCCTCGATCTCCGAGATCGAGGCGACTCCGAACACGCGCGGCAGCACATCGAGCGCCAGGCGGCTCGAGGCCTCGACGAAGATGCGGCCCGGCTCACTCTGCAGCCGGCATGCCACGTGGACGGAGCGCAGCGCGTCCTCGGCGCAGGCGAGGAGCCGGCGCTGGAAGCGCCGCCGGGTCTGGCGCGACTTGGTCGCCAGCTCTCCCGAGCGGCGGACCAGGACCCGGTGCGTATCCCCGCTCCAATCCGTGCTGCTGCTCGCCAAGCCGCTTACACCTCGAGTCTGCCCGGGAAGAATGAGACGTGTGACGGATGATGGAGGCGGCGGGAATCGAACCCGCGTCCGAGAGTAGATCCGGCAGAGCCGCTACGTGCGTAGCCTATCGTTTCATTGCTTCGCCCCGAGTTGGCCGATAGGCCGCCCTCACGAGGCTAGCCGCCCTAGAGTCTCGCCGGCTGTGCCGCGGCCGCACGTCACCAGCCAGCCCGATTTATCGACGCCTCAAGACCGGCCTCGGGCCCGGTCGATCAGGAGGCGGGCTACCTAACTAGTTAGGCGGCCAGCGCCAAGTTGTCGTTGGCAGTTGTTGGTTTGCCCAGTTGATTTTCGAGGGGCCAGGCGCCCTCGGCACGCTACTCTACGTTCAC
>CAYFXF010000086.1:0-4499 GCA_964347085.1 uncultured Gemmatimonadota bacterium
GAACCCACCCTCAAAGAATCTGGCTTTGAGCCATTCCCAAAGGGGGTTTGTGGTACCTGCTATCTCAAATTGTTTCTGGCCTTTAGCTAGAGGCGCAATTCCACAGGGCAGGTCTGCTAATCAAAAATCTGCAATCCGCAATCTAAAATCACAAATATCCTTACCTCTCATCAGCTGAGAGCTCGTTGGCGGGCTCTGGCGAATCCAGGGATAGCGCTTTCAATGGTCTGTTCTTCAACGCAATAGGCGATCCGGAAATATCCAGAACCCCCAAAGCCGCTGCCAGGTACGACCAGAATGTTCTCTTCCTGAAGCATGCGGACAAAGGCAACATCATCGGCAATGGGGCTTTTGGGAAACAGGTAGAAGGCTCCCCGCGGCCGAACAAACTCGTAGCCCGCATGGTCCAGTCCCTGGCAGAACAGATCTCGCCGAGCCTGGTATACCCCGACGTCAACGCAGGTTCCCTGGAGATGCCGAACCACTCGCTGCATCAGCGCGGGTGCATTCACAAAGCCAAGGATGCGGTTTGCCAAGATCATCCCACCCATTAATGCTTCCGCCTGATCTGCATCCGGATTGACCACCAGGTAACCCAACCGCTCACCCGGTAAGGAAACATCTTTAGAATAGGAGGTGGCCACAATGGAGTTTCTGTAGACCTCCAGGATACTGGGCACCCGAACAGAGTCGTAAACGATCTTTCGGTAAGGCTCATCAGAGACAAGGTAAATCGTTCTCCCCAACTTCCTGCCGCTAGTGGTCAATAGATCGCCGAGCTCTTTCAGGGAGCTGTCGTCATAGACCTGCCCCGTGGGATTATTGGGCGAGTTAATGAGGACCACCTTGGTTCGCGAGCTGATGGCTGTTTCTATCGCTTCTACATCGAGGGTAAAGTCGTCATGGGTTGAAACCACCCGTATCTGGCC
Source organism: uncultured Gemmatimonadota bacterium (assembly GCA_964347085.1). Classification (GTDB taxonomy): domain Bacteria; phylum Gemmatimonadota; class Gemmatimonadetes; order Palauibacterales; family KS3-K002; genus CAYFXF01. The sequence goes on from CAYFXF010000086.1 coordinate 930, forward strand.
GCCGTGATTTTCCGCGTAGAAGCCGTATTCCACAAAATATGGCGCTAAGACGATTACTTCGTCACCCGGATCCAGAAGCGCTTTAAGAATGCAGTTCAGTCCACCTGCGGCACCACAGGTCATAATCACGTGTTCACTACTGAGCTCGACTCCCTGCTCTTGGCTCACATAATCCGCCACTGCAGCACGTGTCTCTTCATACCCCGCATTCGGCATATAACCATGACCGCCAGGAGGCGACTCAGCAACCACTGATCTCAGGGTCTCGCGAAAACTCTCCGGCGGCTCCAGATCTGGGTTGCCCAGGCTGAAATCGAAAACCTTATCAACACCGTGAAGAGATTTGAGCCTAGCCCCTTCCTCGAACATTTTTCGAATCCAGGAAGACCGCTCGATGGCTTCCTGTATTTTTGCGGCTAACGCCATCTACATGCCTCCTCCACTGAGAACTGTGCCGCCACTATAGCGAAACCACTAGACCCCTTCAAGCAGATTTTCCATGCTGTCCCCGTGAATCCTTGACACTCTTTGTTTAATGTGAAATAAGCCCCCCATGGGGAGATGTATCAACTACAATTAAGGAGATGTAAATCCCCCGCTTACCCCCCCTTTACCAAAGGGGGAGATCATGATTGTAAGACCAAAGGAAGGATCATCTGACTTCCCCCTTTCTGAAAGGGGGATTGAGAGGTTGTCCGACAACGTCATTCTCCGCCGAAGAATCTCTAAGTAGTAAGTGGTTGAATTCATGAGATTCTTCGCTGAGTTTAGAATGACAAAAGCAGGCATTCGGTGGGTTGTCGGAGAGCCTCGTGAGGGGGCTTTTGACTGGTATTAGGAAGTTATCATCATGATTCTGGTTACCGGCGGTGCCGGCTATATCGGTAGTCATACCTTACTGAGTCTGGTGGATGGTGGCCATCTGCCTGTCACCGTGGACAATCTTTTCTACGGCCATCGGCAGGCGGTCTTGGATGGCCACTTCGTTCACGGTGACTTGGGAGACGAGCAAGCACTCAGGAGGTTGTTCGAAAGCTTTTCCATCGAAGCGGTTATTCACTTTGCCGCCTTTTGTTATGTGGGCGAATCCGTAACATCGCCGAGAAAATACTTCAACAACAATCTGGTGAACGGTCTCAAGCTGCTCAATGCGATGCTGGAAGCGGGTGTGGATAAGATCATCTTCTCATCATCCTGCGCGGTTTACGGAGAACCTCAAGAAATTCCCATTCCAGAAACCCATCCCAAAAGCCCGATAAACCCGTACGGCATGTCCAAGCATTTTTTTGAACAGGTTCTCTCCAGTTATAACTCCGCCTATGGCCTACAGTATGTTTCCCTGCGATACTTCAATGCTGCTGGCGCTGATCCTCAGGGCCGTATCGGCGAGTCCCACGAACCTGAGACCCACCTGATTCCCCTGGTTCTGCAGACTGCTCTTGGCCTTCGACCTGAGATAAAAATCTTCGGCTCCAACTACCCAACTCCCGACGGCACCTGCATCCGTGACTATGTGCATGTGTGTGATTTGGCGCAGGCGCATGTTCTGGCCCTTGACTACTTGCTCTCGGGTGGGGACAGCATCTGCCTCAATCTTGGCACAGGCGAAGGCTACTCCGTACGAGAAGTTGTTGAGCGTTGTCGACAGATTTGCCGAAACCCCATCCCCTCTCAAGACGTGGCGCCGCGACCTGGAGATCCTCCCGAACTCGTGAGTCTAGGAGAGATGGCCCACCGAATTCTTGACTGGAGTCCACAATACTCTTTGAGTGAGATTATTTCCACGGCATGGAACTGGCATCAGAATCCGAAGTTCTAACGAACAGTAACCAGGTCTGCGACGGGCATAACAATTGCTTGCCAACGAAGAGCATAGAGCAGAGGTGAGGGGTGAGGGGTCAGAGGTCAGAGGACAGAGGACGGAGGACGGAGGGCAGAGGCAGAATTGCGGATTGTGGATTTGGGATTTCGGATTTTAGATTTTAGATTGTAGATTGCAGATTTTTTGGCTGAAAGCTGATGACTGAGCGCTGATAGCTTGTCCTGAGCGTGCCTGCCCTGAGCGACACGACCTGAGCTCGTCGACAGGTCTTGTCGAATGGGTCGAAGGGTAGATAGCTAATCTTAACCGGCTAAACCGGCTAAACTGCTTTAACGATTTGAACGACTTGAACGACTTGAACGAGTTGAACGAGTTGAACGATTTCAACGATTTCAACGATTGACGCTTTGCGCCATGTGCTCTGCGTACTCGGAGTGAGATATGGCAAAACGAATTCTGGTTACGGGCGGGGCTGGGTTCATCGGCAGCCATCTCTGCGAACGATTACTGGAGAAGGGCAATGAGGTGGTATGCGTTGACAACTTTTTTACCGGCAGCAAGGACAATATCAAACAGTTATTCAGCGACTACCGCTTTGAACTAATCCGTCATGACCTGGTGAACCCCATTCTCCTCGAGGTGGATCAGATTTACAACCTCGCCTGCCCTGCTTCCCCGGTTCACTACCAATACAACCCGGTGAAGACGGTGAAGACCAGTGTCATGGGGACCTTGAACATGCTCGGCCTTGCCAAAAGGGTTAAGGCGCGCATCCTCCAGGCCTCCACCTCAGAGGTCTATGGCGATCCCACCGTGCATCCGCAGCCCGAGACCTACTGGGGTAATGTCAGCTGCATTGGGCTGCGAAGCTGTTATGACGAGGGCAAGCGGGTGGCTGAAACCCTGATGATGGACTACCACCGCCAGAACCAAGTGGACATCCGCATTGTTCGCATCTTCAACACCTATGGACCGCGGATGGCTCTAGACGACGGTCGAGTTATGAGCAACTTCATAATCCAGGCATTGCGAGGAGAACCCCTTACCATCTATGGTGACGGCAGTCAGACCCGTTCTTTTTGCTACATAAGCGATATGGTCAAGGGTATGATAGCCATGATGGAACAGGACGAATTCATTGGCCCGATCAATCTCGGTAATCCCCAGGAGATTAGCATCTCAGAACTAGCAGAATCCATCATCAAGACCACCGGCTCCAGTGGTGGTATCGAATACCAGTCTCTACCCCCCGATGACCCAGTGAGGCGCTGTCCTGATATTGGGCTCGCCAGAGATACACTAAATTGGCAGCCTGAAATCGACTTCAAAACAGGACTGAGCCAAACCATCGAGTATTTCAGAAATAAATTGGAATCAATGAAGATCGCATAGCGCATAGCGATAAGTCAAATGGTGCCTTCACCGGATTATAGGTCATAGGTTATGGGTTTTGAGTCTACCTGTTGACCCTCACCTCTTACCCATTACCCATTACTTATTACCTATGCTCCTTGCGCTATGCCACTCTGCCCGCCTGCCCTGAGCCTGCCTGCCCTGAGCTTGTCGAATGGGCCGAAGGGCTACCCCCTGACCGCTGCCAGCTGAAAATCCCGTCTCGCCCGTCTCGCCCGACCTCCCGTCCCGCTGCGGACGCCCCATGCTTTGGTCGCAACGGACAACGGACCACGGACAACTGACAAAACGCCCTCTGACCCCTGATCCCTGTCCCCTGACCCCTGGCCCCCGAG
>CAYFXF010000086.1:4509-5865 GCA_964347085.1 uncultured Gemmatimonadota bacterium
AGAAGTCAGGAGTCAGAATCCAGGAGCCAGGAGTTAACGGTAAAGGGTAAATCGTTATCGAGCATTGAATATCTCAAATTCCTAATTTCCCTAATTCTTAAATCCCTGTCCCGCCCTTCATCGCGTTTCGCTATGCGCTATGCGCTATGCGCTTGACATGGTGCCCCGATGGTGCTAGGTTTCAGACCTGTCGGGACGTGGCGCAGTCTGGCTAGCGCACCTGAATGGGGTTCAGGGGGTCGGAGGTTCAAATCCTCTCGTCCCGACCACGTGATTATTAAGGACTCCAGGAATATGCCTTGAGTCCTTTTTTCTTTTCAGGTGGTCGTTAGAGTTTGCCAAATCGGCCAGATTAGTTAAAATTCTACAGGGACACGTTTTTGGAGAAGAGAGAAAATGGTTTAACGTACTTTAGGAGGGACGAGCCGCGATGAGAAAAGGTATCTTGATGGTATTGACGGTTTTAGCGCTTACAGGATGCGCCAAGGAAAATGCACCGCCTGAGGCGGAAGACAGTCCATTTGTGGAGCCTCGCCTGAAGAACGTTACCCAACTTACCTTTGAAGGAGATAACGGTGAGGCTTACTTCAGTCCAGATGATCGCCAACTCATCTATCAATCAAACCGCGGCGGCTATGGTTGCGATAAGATCTGGGTGATGAACATTGACGGCTCTGACAAACGCAGAGTCAGTCCGGACCATGGAGCCCACACCTGCTCCTTCTTCTTCCCGGACGGTGAGAAGATAATCTTTGCCTCAACCAGTCACCTTCCCTGGGATTGTCCGCCCAGGCCGAAACGGAGGCGAGGAGGCCACTTTATCTGGCCCCTCTTTCCCTATGACATCTTCGTGGCCAACGTTGACGGCTCCGGCTTGAAAAAGATAACCGACAATCCCAAATACGATGCCGAACCCATTATCTCTGCCGACGGCACCCAGATCGTCTTCGGTTCACAACGGTATGGGGATTTCGATATCTATATCATGAATAGAGACGGCTCCAACGTCCGGCGGTTAACCGACACGGTGGGATACGACGGCGGGCCATGGTTTTCGCCGGACGGGAAGAAGATCGTCTGGCGGGCCTGGTATCCTGAGACCGAAGAGGAGTTGGCTCTGTGGCGCGACAATATGGAAAACAACTACATCATCGGCGTCCCTCTTGACCTCTGGATCATGGATGTTGACGGCACCAACAAGGTCAGGCTTACGCAAAACGGAGCCACCAACTGGTCACCTTCATACCACCCGGACGGAAAACGGATCATCTTTGCAAGCAATATGGACGACTGGCACGAAGACATAAAAAAGTTCGGCCACAACTTTGAACTCTACCTGATCAACGTTGATGGCAC
>CAYFXF010000087.1:0-5814 GCA_964347085.1 uncultured Gemmatimonadota bacterium
AGCCGCGCGTCTGTGGTCAGGAGAGGTTAGGGCCCGGCGCGCGCGAGGGAGAATCACCGACACTCATGTTTTCCGGAGCACGCGGGCGGCTGGCTGTCATCGGCACCGTCTGCCTCATGTGCCTCTGGGCACTGCTCGGCCCGCTACTGGGCGGAGATGAAGGCTCACCGCTCAAGTTGGGGCTCGACCTGCAAGGCGGAACCCACTTGGTGCTGCAGGTGGAGGACCCGGAGGGCGCGATGGGGCCCGAGGCCCGCTCGGACGCGGCCGATCGGGCGCGTGAGATCATCGGCAACCGGATCGACCAGTTCGGGGTTCGGGAGCCGACGATCCAGCGGGTCGGACTCGATCGCATCATCGTCGAGCTGGCCGGCATTCAAGACGTGGGCCGCGCCAAAGCGATCATCGAGCAGACGGCCTTTCTCGAGTTCAAGATCGTGACCGACGGCCAAGCGCTCATCGAGCGCCTGGCGCTGCTCGACAGCCTGATCGTCGCGGCTGTGGGCGCCGAGGCGTTGCCCGAGGAGGCGCGTGCCGAGCGGCCGGCTGGCCTGGACGAGCTGTTCCAGCAGCGGGACACGGGTGACGCGACGGAACCGTCCGAGACGCCGGAGGAGGAGCTGAGGCCGCTCAGCCTGCTGCTGCTCAATTCCGGCGAGCCGGGCGTCTTCCTGGTCGAGGGCCCGCAGGTGGAGACGGTCGAGGGCTACCTGGCGCTCGACGTCGTGCAGGCGCGCCTGCCGGACGCGGTCACCGTGCTCTGGGGCACCGAGACGCGGAGCGTCGCAGGGAAGATCTATGAGCCGCTCTACGTGGTGGAAGCGGAGCCGCTGATCACGGGCGATTACTTGACCGACGCGCAGGCGATCCGCGATCCGCAGTTCGGCAGTCCGATCGTGCCGTTCCAGCTCACGCGCCAGGGTGGCCGCATCTTCGAGCGCGGGACCTCGCGCCACGTGGGCGACCGGATGGCGATCATCCTGGACGGCAAGGTCCAGGGGAGTCCGCCGGTCATCCGTGAGGTGCTGCGCGACCGCGCGCAGATCGAGCTGGGCACCGGCTCGTCGCTCACCGAGGCGCAGGACATCGCGCTCGTCTTGAGGGCCGGCGCGCTGCCGGCGCCGATGGAGATCATCGAGGAGCGCACCGTCGGGCCGTCGCTGGGCCAGGACTCGATCGATCAGGGGCGTGTCGCCGGGATCATCGGGATCGTGCTGGTGGTCGGGATCATGATCGCCTACTACCGGTTGGCCGGGGTGCTGGCGGTCGTGGGTCTGTTGATCTACGTGCTGATCATCATGGGCGGCCTAGCCGGCTTGCAGGCCACGCTGACGCTGCCGGGCATCGCCGGGCTGATCCTGTCGATCGGCATGGCGGTGGACGCCAACGTGCTGATATTCGAGCGGATCCGCGAGGAGCTGGCCGGCGGCAAGACGCCGCGAACCGCGATGGACAGCGGCTTTCAGCAGGCGCTGTCAGCGATCATCGACTCGAATCTGACGACGCTGATCACCGCGCTGATCCTCTATCAGTTCGGCACGGGCCCGGTGAAGGGCTTCGCGGTGACCCTTTCGATCGGGATCGTGGCCTCGTTCTTCAGCGCGGTGTTCGTGGTGCGGACGTTCCTGCTCATCTGGCTGGCCTCGCGCGCGCCGAGCGCCGAGCTGAGCATCTAGAGGGGGAAGCGAGCGATGCGGCTGTTTTCGAGCGCCGACTTCAAGTTTCTCGAGCAGCGCCAGAAGGCCTACCTGGTCTCGGGCGCGCTGGTCGCGGTTGGCGTCCTCTCGATCCTCCTGCACAGCGGGCTCAACTACGGCGTCGACTTCACCGGCGGCACGCTGTTCCAGGTCCGCTTCGAGCGTGAGGTGGCGGCGTCCGACATCCGGGGCGCGTTGGGCGGCGCCGGGCTGACCAACCTGCAGGTCCAGAACTTCGGCGGGGCGGACGAGTTCCTGATCCGGCTGGCCGAGTTCACCGAAGGCGGCGACCGCGAGCTGGCCGAGCGCGTCTCGACGACGCTCGATTCGACCTTTGGGGCGGACTCGTACGATGTAGTGCGCACGGAAGCGGTGGGCCCGAAGGTCGGCGGCGAGCTGAGGCAGCGCGCGGTGGGCGCGGTGATGATCTCGTTCCTGCTGACTCTGCTTTATCTCGGCTTCCGCTTCGAGTGGAGGTTCGGGCTGGCGGCCATCATCGCGACGGTTCACGACGTTCTCATCGCCTTCGGCGTGATCTCGGTCATGAACATCGAGATCTCGCTGCCGACCGTCGCGGCTATCTTGACCATCATCGGCTATTCGCTCAATGACACGATCATCATCTTCGACCGCATCCGCGAGAATCTGAAGAAACAGCGCCGCCTGCGGTACCTAGAGATCCTCAACCGATCGATCAACGAGACGTTGCCGCGGACGGTGATGACCAGCGGCACCACGCTGGCCGTGCTGTTGGCGCTGGCCGTGTTCGGCGGCGCGGTGATCCGCGAGTTCACGATCGTGCTGATCGTCGGTGTCCTCATCGGCACCTACTCGTCGATCTTCGTCGCCTCGCCGGCACTGCTGGAGGTCGAGAGCCGATCGCGCGGCGTGCGGAGCAAGACCGACCGCCGCAAGGTGGCGGCAACTCCGGGCTAGCGGGTGCGGCTGTTCGACTCACACGCCCATCTGACTGATGAGAGCTTCAGCGCCGATCTCGACGACGTACTGGCCCGGGCGGCCGCGGCGGGCGTCGAGCGCGTCGTGGCTATCGCCAGCGACCTGAGCGACGCGGCTCGAGCGATCGCGCTGGCGCGCAGAGGACGGCCGCGGGTGCTCGCCACGGCGGGGCTTCACCCGCACCGGGCCGACCGTTGGGATCTCGAAGCGCAGGCCGCGCTGGAGCGCCTGGCCGGCGCGGCCGAGGTCGTGGCGGTGGGCGAGACCGGCCTCGACTTCCACTACGAGAACGCGCCGCGCCGGGCACAGCTCGACGCCTTCCGCGGCCAGCTGGAGCTGGCAGAGCGCTCCGGGCTGCCCGTCGTGGTCCACTGTCGGGATGCGGACGAGGCGATGAGCGAGTTCTTGCGCGAGTTCGCTGGCCGGGTGAGCGGCGTGCTGCACTGTTTCACGGGCGGGCGCGAGCTGCTCGAGGCGGGTCTGGAGAGCGGCTGGTACATCTCGTTCTCGGGAATCGTGACCTTCAAGAATTACGGCGACGCGGCGCTCGTCCGGCAGGTGCCTGGCGACCGCCTGCTCGTCGAGACCGACAGCCCCTACCTCGCCCCGACCCCGCTTCGCGGTCGGCGCAACGAGCCGGCCTTCGTGGCGCACGTCGTGCGGCGTGTCGCCGAACTGCGCGGAGAGGACCCCGAGCGCGTGGCCGAGGCGAGCTTCGCGAACGCCTGCCGGTTCTACGGCCTCGGCGATCCCACCCCGGTCGGCTGAGCAAGGAATCGGCGCCGTCACCTCGCTTGATGGCGCCCGAGGCGCCCGATAGCTTCGGGGTCATGCAGCGTCGCATTCACATCCTGCCCGACCACGTCGCCAACCAGATCGCGGCCGGCGAGGTCGTCGAGCGGCCGGCTTCCGCGGTTAAAGAGCTGATCGAGAACTCGCTCGACGCCCGGGCGACCCGGATCGAGGTCGAGGTCCGGGGCGGTGGGAAGGTCGAGCTGCGCGTGGCCGACGATGGGCACGGGATGGCGCGGGACGACGCGCTGCTGGCCATCGACCGCCACGCGACCTCGAAGATCGAGGATGAGAAGGACCTGCGCGCTATTCGCACCCTCGGGTTCCGGGGCGAGGCGCTCCCCTCGATCGCCGCTGTGTCACGCTTCGAGCTCGAGACGGCACCGGCCGAGGGCGGTCCCGGCACGCGCGTCCGGGTGCAGGGCGGCCGGGTCACGGCCGTGGACGAGATCGCCCGCCGACCCGGTACCACGGTCAGCGCCCGCTCGCTCTTCTTCAACGTGCCGGTGCGGGCCCGGTTTCTCCGCTCGGCGGCGGCTGAGACGCGTGCCGTCTCGGAGGTGACGATCGCGCTCGCCCTGGCCAACCTGAGCGCCGGCTTCCGATTGCGCTCCAACGAGCGCGAGCTGCTCGACCTGCCGCGCACCGGCGACCTGGCGGCGCGGGTCGCGGCGATCTGGGGCGAGGGTTTGGCGGCGCAGCTCATCCCGATCGACTGCGCCTCCGGCGGCTTGCGCGTGGCGGGTCTGATTCAGCGGCCGGCGGACGTGCGCCCGGGCACGCGCCGCACCTACCTGTTCGTGAACGGCCGGCCGTTCATCGATCGCTTCGTGGTGCGGGCGGCCGAGGAGGGGTACCGGACGACGGTGCCCGTCGCTCACCGTCCGGTGCTCTTCCTCTATCTCGAGCTTGCGGCCGAGGGCGTCGATGTGAACGTGCACCCTGCCAAGGCCGAGGTGCGCTTCCGCGACAAGCTGGGGGTCGAGGCGGCCGTGACCGCGGCGGTGCGGGCGGGTCTGGAAGGCCTGGAGAGCGCGCCCAGCCTGGACCGTTTTGCCACGGCGCAACTCAGGTCGGCGCCGATCCCTGGGACCGCGGGCCCGGCCCGACCGGCGACGCGGGCGCCCGGCACGCAGATGGCGCTCTTCGTGCCGGTGGAGACGCCGGCGGTCGACGCGGGAGCCGAAGGCGAGGCGGTCGCCGATTGGGAGCTAGCTCGCTCCGGGTCGATGTGGCAGCTCCACGACGCCTACATCCTGGCGGAGACGCGGAGCGGGCTGATCATCGTCGATCAGCATTCGGCACACGAGCGTGTGCTGTTCGAGCGGTTGATGCAGGACTTCGACGCGGGCTCTGGCGGCTCGCAGCGGCTGCTCTTCCCGATCACCGTGCGCCTCTCGGCGACGGAGTTCGAGGCGGCGCGCGAGCTTGCGGGGATCCTCAAGCGGGTGGGCTTCGAGCTGGAGCCGTTCGGGGGCAACACGATGATCATCCACGCCGTGCCCAGCCCGCACCCGCACTTTGACGCCGAACGCTGCTTCCGGGAGATGATCGCCGAGCTGGCGCATGGATCGCCTCTGGTCGACGCGGCACGCAACCAGCACGAGCGGGTCGCCAAGTCCTTCGCTTGCAAGGCGGCAATCAAGGCCGGTCAGCCGCTCTCCCGGCTCGAGATGGCGGAGCTGTTCGATCAGCTGTTTGCCGCCGAGCTGCCGAGCCACGACGTCCATGGTCGGCCCACCATCCTGCGCCTCTCGTTGGAGGAGCTGGCCCGGCGTTTCGGCCGTAGCTGAACGCCGGTCCGGGTGAAGGGATGAGTGACCGGCGGGCGCCCGCCGCTCTCGTGATCACCGGCGCCACAGCCACCGGTAAGAGCGAGCTCGCGGTGGAGGTCGCCGAACGGCTCGACGGCGAGATCATCTCCGCCGACTCGCGCCAGATTTACCGCCAGATGGACATCGGGACGGGTAAGCCGTCGGCGGAGCTGCGCGAGCGCGTCACCCACCACGGCCTCGACACCCTGGACCCGGACGAGCCCTACAGCGCGGGGCGCTTCGCCCGCGATGCAGCCGGGTGGATCGCCGAGATCCGGGCGCGCGGGCGGCCCCCGCTCGTCGTCGGCGGCACGGGGTTCTTCCTGCGCGCGCTACTGCAGCCGCTGGCGCCCGAGCCGCCGCTGGCGCCCGAAGGGCGTGATCGCCTGCGACGCTATCTAACCGGGCAGACGCCGGCGGAGCTCCGGCGATGGCTGGCGCGCCTCGATCCGGACCGCGCCGCAGAGCTCGAGAGCGAAGGCGGCCGGCAGCGGCTGGCTCGCTCGCTCGAGGTCGTGCTGGCGTCGGGGCGCCCCCACTCCTGGTGGCACGGC
>CAYFXF010000088.1:0-5791 GCA_964347085.1 uncultured Gemmatimonadota bacterium
TCGATCGATTTCCTGCACATCGATGCGGATCATCACTATGCCGGCGTCAAACGGGACTGGGACCTATTCCGCACCCTGGTTTCAGAGCGGGGTGTGATCACCTTGCACGACACGGTGAACTACCGTGAGCCGTGTGGTGTGCCACAGCTAGTGGAGGAGATCCGACAGAGCGGTGAGTACGAAGTCGTCAACTTTCCCATCGCCTACGGTACCGCCGTGGTGAAAAGAATCCTCGGCATCGATGAGAATATTGCTGCTTCAAGATCAAGTCTATCTTCCGTCTCTGGGCGGCGGAAATAAGGCGAACCGCCTGCTCCTCGAGGCTCTGGCGGCAAACGGCCATCGCTGCATGGCCCTCGCCGCGGCCCTGACCACACGCGCGGGGCCGACGAATCGAAAAGAGCTGGAGTCCGAGATGGCGAGTCGCGACATCCGGCTGGAGGCTCGCACTCCGGAGCTGTTTTGCTTTTGTTACCGGGATGTGGACGTGGAGGCCATGGATTTCGCCACCGTCAAGCGCCTGCGCCGACACGTCCGAGAGGTTATTGAGGACTTCAGACCGGATTGGGTATTGGTGTCCGACGACAAGCGGCGCGTGCTGTTGGAACCCGCGGTAAGCCGGGCGCCGGCACGTGCGATCTTGCTGGTTCAAACCTTGTTTCACTTGCCGTTTGGCCCCCATGCCACGCGTCACAGCAAGCGGCAAGCGGCGCTCATGAGAAGAGCGCGCGGGCTAGTCGCGATCAGCGAATACCTCAAGGCCTACCTCAAGATGCATGGGGGTTTGGACGCTAGCCTGGTTCGGCTACCTGTATTTGGAGAGGGGCCGTTCCCGCTATGGGGCAACTTCTCCGAGGGGTTCGTCACCCTGGTCAACCCCTGCGTCGAGAAGGGGCTGAGTATCTTTCTGGCGCTCGCCACCGAGTTTCCTCAAGTCGAATTTGCGGCGGTCCCCACCTGGGGTGCAGAGGAGTCGGTGCTCAAAGCGCTCGCGGCGGCTCCGAACGTAACGATCAAACCCGCCGTCGACGATATTGACGAGCTGTTCAAGGGGACGCGGGTGTTGCTCGCCCCCTCCCTCTGGCCGGAAGCGTTCGGTTACGTGGTCACAGAAGCGATGTTGCGGGGGATCCCGGTGATCGCCAGTGACAGTGGGGGTCTCGCGGAGGCCAAGCTCGGCGTGGACTACGTCGTACCTGTGCGGCCTGCGGCATGGCGAGATGGCCGTTATCTGAGTCCAGAACAGGACATCGGCCCGTGGTCGGCGGCGCTCAATACGCTGCTCTCCGATGCCGAGACCTATCGCCGCTGCTCGGAGGACTCGCGGCGAGCAGCGCTCGAGTTCGCGTCGCAGGCCCGGGTGGAGACCTTCGAGTCGTACCTGCACGCTTGCGCTGCTCTTTGATCTGCGGGGCGACTCGAGCCGTGGCCCGCTGCTCCTGGCCGACCTTGGCACAGTCGTGGGCATCCCGGGTGACCCCCTTCACGACAGGTGCGTATGACGATTAGCGCGGACGGCATCAGTGCGCTGGTGTCGTCGAACCGTATCCTCGTAGTCGGACCGAGCGGTTGCGGAAAGACCTATCTGGCCCGGCGACTGGGTCAGATTCTTGGGAACCCGCCCATACACCTCGACGCCGAGTTTTGGCAACCGGGCTGGGTGCCTACACCGCAAGCCGAGTGGCGGCGTGCCGTCGAATCGTTGGTCCAGCGGGAGCGCTGGATCCTGGACGGGACGTACGAGTCGACCCTGGATCTGCGGATCCCCGCGGCGCAAGCGATCATTGTGATCGAGCGCTCCCGCTGGGTCTGTCTTTGGGGGGTCATTCGAAGGATCCTGATCCATCGCAACAGACCCAGACCTGATGCGCCACCGGCTCAGCCCCTCGATATCTCGTATTTGCGCTACATTTGGGGTTACCCGGCGCGAACGCGCCCGTTGCTGAACGCGTTGATCAAGCGGCACGGCCAAGAGAAGTGCGTGGTCGTGCTAAACGGTCGGCGGGGCATCAGCAAGCTGATTGCCGAGGTGCAGGTTCGCATGACCGAGGTTGAAGCCTGATGTTCGCCGTGCCCATTGTTCACGCTCCGACGTTCAGGCACCGGTCACGCGTGATAAATCCTTATGTCCTGGTCGTTAGTTTCTGAATTCGGCATCGATTACGCAGCGCCCACGCAGGCAGGGGAGGGCGAAGCGTTCACGTATCCGGCGTTGGTCGAGCGCGGAGCTGACAATACTTACTTGATCGTCGATGAGCTCTTTTTCGACAAGTACGTGTCCATCACGGCAGAATGCCGGACGATTCGAAGCGACGAGCGCGGCAAGCTCCTGTATGACTCGGCGGCGGCCGGCATTCACGACGGGTATGGGTGCTTGATGGAAGATGGTGGCCTGGCACTGATGCGCCGCACCCGCTGGGAGCTGTTGCTCATGTCGGACACAGGTCAGGCAAGCCGTAGCATCGATCTCAGCACGCTCAGCAAGGGTATGCCGAGGCTCATCACCTCGACCTGGAGGAAGACGTTCCTACTGGCGTTTTTCCACAGCGTCGGCAGGATCGACATCGCAGAAATCGATAGGCGCGGCCGGCTCCTCTGGTACCTACCCCAGCGCGAGCCCCGCCTAGGCTTTCCGGGTAGCATCCAGCTGTTGCCGAACGACAACATTCTCGTTGCCGATGAATTTCATCACGTGGCCTTGGAATTCAGACGAGACGGATCGATAGCCTGGGAGTTTGGCGAGCGGGGGAATCCCGGTGGGCAAAGCGGCCGTTTATCGAATCCGAAGGCCGTCCGCCAAACTGAAGATGGCCGCCGATTGATCGCCGATACTCGCAACCATCGCGTCTTGTGCCTCGATACCGAAGATGGCATCGGGCTGGTCGCGCCTAGCGACGCTGCCTTGTGCTCTCCTTCCTTCGCCAGTGCAACGGCTGAAGGCCATCACCTCATTTGTGACGCAGGTAATGGCAGAGTAGTAGAGCTGGATCGGGATGGTGGTGTGGCGTGGCAGTGCGGCCGGCAGATCGGGCGAAGGCGGTGGTTTTCGTTCCCGCGTTCGGTAGAGCTGACCGCGACTGGCGCTTACCTGGTAGCCGATACCGCGAACAACCGCATCGTGGAGGTAACGGATGGACAGATGCGGATCTGCGCGTTCAACGACCATGTTCGGCTATTCTGGCCTCGCTGCGTGCGCAAATCGCCGTCAGGAAGCTATCTGGTTGCAGATGGACGAAATTCGCGGATCATAGAAGTCTCCGCGCAGGGGGAGCTTCGCAATGAGCTGACCGCTCTGCGACTCTCCCAGAACGGGCTCGGAGACCCGCATGACGTGAGGTTGCTGCCCGGCGGCAGCCTGTTAATCGTGGATGCGTTGGGAAACCGGGTGGTGGAGACGGACTGGTCCGGTCAGGTACTCTGGGTTGTGGGCGAGGCCGCTGAAGTCGAGCTCAACGATCCCCACAGCGCGCAACAGCTCTCCAATGGAGACGTTGTGATTTGTGACACTGGCAACAGTCGGATCCTCCACCTCGATGCGGGCGGTAAGATCGTGCGTGTGCTCGAAGCGGTTTACGCCCCTTCACACTGCTTCCGGTTGATCCGACCAAGATACGCGGAGGTCTCCGAAGATGGCGCACTGGTCATCGCCGACTCGGACAATAATCGAATCCTGGCGGCGTCACTGGGCGGTGAACTGATGTGGGAACTCTCTTCTGTCCCGCGGTCGCGCGTCCCTTCCCTGAGTCAGCCGCGCTGGATCCAGGCGATTCGCCGCAATGAGATCGTCGTTTCCGACTGTCTGCACCACCGCATATTGCATCTGAAAGCTGATCCGCACTAGCCGACAGGTAGGAAAGCGACTGGATGAGCGGCCACTCTACTTCCGACCGATCAAAATATCTTATAGCTCTCCGCGAGACTACGCTCTCTTAGCCTCGGGTCTCGCAATCCCGAAAGAAGATTGTAGAAGCTATACGGATACTTGAACGCGTGACCGAGCCCCGGGCGCACCGGCTTCCTCCGCTCCCAATAGTCGTAGTCTAGAGGCGTCCGGCTCGAGGGTGGGTGATCAGAGATCTGCCGATCGATTTCGCGGGGCCCACCCCTCACCATCGCGATGTACACCCTGAACGCTTCGTGAGCTCTGGCAGCCAGCTGTGGGTATCCAAGGCGGGACAGTTCGATCACGGCGTGTCCGAAGGTGAGCAAGTGCCCGGTCCATCCCTGACCGCGCCCCGCGTATCTGGCGAGGGTCCGGAGGTATTCATGGAAGATGAACTCGATCAACCTGGCCTCGTCGCCGACCTCGGGAATCCCGTCGTCCTCCGCAACGGAAACGTCTTGCGTGGCGACGAAGCAGTCGATGAGCCTAGATACACCGTTCACCCGATAGGGTGTAACCGTGTCAGGTAATCGTTGAAACGCCTTGAGCGCCGCGGCCGCGAAAATGACGTTGTGGCCCACTTCACGCAGCTCGTCAATGCCGGCAGCCAGCACTTCCAGTAAGCTCTCAAGCAAGGAATCATCCGGCGGCTCGCTGGGTGCTGGAAGGAAGAGCGCGTCGTCTCGCAGTTCGCGATCGATGTGGGATTTGATGGCGTTCTGAGTCCTTTCGTCGAGGCCGTTCTCGTGACACAGGTGATAGGCGGCCATGACGGATGCTCCCAGGTGACCGTCCCTGAAGTAGTCGCGCTCGTGGGCACGGCTCAAAGCATCCAGCCCCATGACCAGATAACCGTCATCCAGCATGCAAGTTCTCCTGACAAAGGTGACTTGCGTCGTCAGACACGAGGTAAGGGTCAGCGACGGCCGTGAACATGCGGCTCTCTCTTCCGGGATTGCGGGGCTTCCACACCACGCGTTACTTGGACGGGTCGGCAGCAAGATAGAGAGCCGCGGCGGCAGGAGCCAGCGCGGCACGCTGCTGAATCCGCTACGACGAGACCGGGGTCCTGATGACCTTCTTCACCGGCGTTCCGGCCGACGAGATCGAGTTTTACGCCTCACGCGCCGGCGGCCCCGGCGGCCAGAACGTGAACAAGCGGTCGACCCGGGTCGAGGCGCGCTGGAACGTGCGGACCAGCGCGGCCCTGACGGACGAGCAGCGGGCGCGGATCCTCGAGCGCCTGGCCACCCGGATCAGCCGGGACGGCGTACTGCGGGTCGTCGCCTACCGGGAGCGCAGCCAGCATCGCAACCGCGAGCGCGCCCTGGCCCGGCTAGAGGAGCTGGTGCGCGAGGCGCTCGAGCGACGCAAGCCGCGGAAGAGGACGGCGCCGCCGGCGCGGGCCCGCGAGGCGCGGCTCCGGAGCAAGCGGCGCCGCAAGCAGGTGAAGGCGTTGCGGAAGCGACCGAGCCTGGAGGAGTGAGTCGGCTCATCGTCGGCACAGCCCAGCGGGGATCTAAGCGCCTCTCCTGACCCCACCGAGATCCGTTACCCTTAACGTCTTGCGCGTTCGCGGTCTGGAAATGATAATCATTATCATCTTCCAGGAACTCCAAGCGGTCGCCGTCTGTTCGGCTGTTGGATGCTGCAGCACGGCCCGTCCACGCTCTCTTACGGAGGAAAGGAGCTTGTCCTATGGCGAAACGCGATGTTCGGAAACCGTGGGCGCTGAGGGCGGCGCGAGTCCTGCCTCTCCTCATGGCGCTCTGGATCGGCCCGGCGTGCGATGGTGACGACGGCGGGGACGGCAACGGGACCGGCCCCGTGGGACCCTTCAACCTGACCTTCCGGCTGGGTGCGAGCTTCCAGGGGCCTCATGGCGGCCAGGAGATCTACTTGGCCGTG
>CAYFXF010000089.1:0-5685 GCA_964347085.1 uncultured Gemmatimonadota bacterium
TCACGGGAGCACTGCTGCTGATCCGGGATTATCTGGCGCAAGGCTTCGTGCCGGCGCCGGGATGAGAAGCGCAGCTCCCAACCCAAACACCGACCACGATGTTGTTGGAATACCCCATCGTCCAGTTGTCGCGCACGTCGTTGGTAGTCCCCGTCTTGCCCGCGACGCTTAGACCGCGCACGCCGGCGCTGCGCCCTGTGCCCTGGGTCACCGCATGCGCTAGCGCCTCGCGGAGCTCGACGGTCACCGCCTTCGGCAGCACCCGCCGGATCCTCTCCGGCTCCATCTTCCAGCGTTGCGCACCGTCCGCGGCTCGCACTTCACGCACCAGCTGCGGCCGCATCAGTATCCCACCGTTGGCGATCGCACCGTAGGCCATCACCAGCTGCAACGGCGTGACCGACACCTCGTAGCCGATGGCCAGCGAGGCCCGGCTCTGCGCCGACCACTCCGCGGGACGGCGCAGCCGCCCCGGGGACTCCGACGGATAGGCGACGCCCGTCGGGGTGCCGAAGCCGAAGCCGCGCAGATAGCTGAACTGCAGCCCTTCAGGTAAGCGCTCGGCGAAGAGGGCCATCGCCACGTTGCTCGAGACCGCCAGCGCCTGGGCCAGGGTCACGCGGCCGTGGGGACGGTCGTCGTGGATCGTGCGGCCCGCGGTCCGGTAGAGGCCGCGCCCCGTGTTCACAACGTCTTCGAGATCTGCCAGCTCCTCGGCCAGCAGCGCGGCGACCGTGAACGGCTTGAGCGTGGAGCCTGCCTCGTACGGTTCGGTGGCCGCCATCAGGTGCGGATAGCGGCCTCCGTCTCCCGGCCGCCTGCTCGCCGCGGCGAGCAACTCGCCCGTCCGGGGATCGAGGATGAGCAGGTCGCCGCCCCTGGCGTCCGATTCGCCGACGGCGTCTTCCAGCACCGACTCGGCGAGGGCTTGCAGTTCCGCGTCGATGGTGAGCCGGAGGTCAGCGCCCGCTGTGGGCGATACGAGCGGCGTGAGAAGCCAGGTCCCCGCTTTGCCTGTGGCGTCCTGCCGCTCCACCCCGAAGCCCGGCTGCCCGGCGAGCAGCGAGTCGAAGCTCAGCTCCAAACCGCTCTGGCCCCGGCCGTTCGCATCGACGCGACCGATGATCTCCGCGGCCAACTGG
Organism: uncultured Gemmatimonadota bacterium; assembly: GCA_964347085.1. Classification (GTDB taxonomy): domain Bacteria; phylum Gemmatimonadota; class Gemmatimonadetes; order Palauibacterales; family KS3-K002; genus CAYFXF01. The sequence goes on from CAYFXF010000089.1 coordinate 1,143, forward strand.
CCCCGCGGGTAGAAGCGCTCGACTACCGGCTCGAAGTACACCCCGACTTCGACCTGCTCCTCGAGCTTCTCCTTGCGCAGCGCCGAATGTGTTCCCGGAAGCCGCAACCAGCGTCGATCGCCTTGCGCAACGCGTCGCACGGTTTGCGGCCGCAGCTTCAGCACTCCCTGCAACACCTCCGCGGCCGCACGACGGTTCCGCAACTCCAGCGGAGCGACCGAGACGCGATAGGTGGTGCGGCTGACCACCAGCTCGCGACCCTCGCGGTCGTAGATGGCGCCGCGCGGAGCAGGCAGCGGCACCCGCTCCTCATGTTGCGCCACCGCACGCGTGCGCCAGCGCTCGCCCTGCACCACCTGAAGCTGGAAGGCGCGGCCCAGCACCAAACCCACAGCCAGCAGAAAGGAGAGTTGGAGCAGCCCGTGCCGCAGCTGTCGGCGTCGCGCCTGCCGAGCCGCGGCCCTCATCCCCGAGCCCCCAAGCCCGGAAGTTCCCGGAGATCGAGAATCACCAGCTCCTCCTCGCTGGGAAGATGAAGGCCCAGCCGCTCCGCAGCCCGCACCACCCGGGCCCGGCTGCGCAGGTACTCGATCTCCTGGACCAGCTCGCCGCGTCTCACCTCCAGCGACTCATGACGGTCGTCCAGCTCGCGGATGCGCTCAGCCAGGCCGCGCCCGCTGGCCCCGCGATGCACAGCAACAAACATCGCCGCCAGCAGCAGGGCAGCCGAGAACGCCGTCAGCGCGCCTCGCACCCTCACACCGCCCGCTCCCAAGCCCGCAGCCGCGCGCTTCGCGCCCGCGGGTTGCGGGCCGTCTCTTCTCCCGCAGGCCGGAGCGGCCGGGGCGTCAGGGTGCGCCCCAGCGCCCGACCACGACAACGACACTCAGGGAGACCCGGTGGGCAGACGCACTCGCGGGACCAGTCGCGGAACTCCCGCTTGACCATCCGATCCTCGAGCGAGTGATAAGCCAGCACCACTAGCCGGCCGCCCGGTCGCAGCAGATCACGCAGCACGGGTAGCGCACGCTCCAACGACTCGAGCTCCCGGTTCACCTCGATCCTCAATGCCTGGAAGATCCTCGCCAGGTCCGACGGCGGGGGCGGCCGCAGCCAAGCGGCCTCGATGGCTGACACGAGGTCATCGCTGAGCCGGAGCGGCGCCACCTCGCGGCGGCGCGCGATCTCCTCGGCCAGACGACGCGCGCGGCGTTCCTCGCCATAACGACGAAAGAGATGCGCCAGATCCTCGACGCTGAGACTGGCCAGAAGATCGGCGGCCGTCGGCCCATCGGACTCCCCGGCCATGCGCATGTCGAGTGGAACGCCGGGACGGAATGAAAAGCCGCGCTCAACACTATCGATCTGGTGGGAGGACACCCCCAGGTCCAACAGAACTCCAGCCAACGTGCCCTCCCCCAGATCAAACAGCTCATCTGCGTCCGCGTAGTCGCCGCAGGCGAAGCGCACCCGGCCAGCGTAACGACCCAGGCGCGCTCGAACCTCCTGCAACGCCTCGGCGTCGCGGTCTAGCGCCAGCAGCTCCAGCTCGGTGCTGGCCGCGAGGATCGCCTCCGCATGGCCGCCCCCGCCCACGGTGCCGTCCAAGTAAACACCCGGGCCCGGCGCCAGGAGGCGCACGACCTCACCCGACAACACCGGCTCGTGGAAGATGCTCAAGGCAGAACGGGGGCTCCAGGCGACGCGGCCCGCGCAGACTTCCGGCGCTGCCGCGGTCGCCCTGGGCTCAGAAAAAGAGACGGTGGACAGACGGCATTGCCCTACCCCTAGACCCCACACAGCCCTCCCCCTGCCACCTGCCCACCGTCCCGGCACCTGAAGTCGGCGGGTGACGGTCGATGCCCTCGCGATCCGGGCTCCACGTACCCCCCTCAATCCGCCCATCACTCACCCTCGACCGCACCCGCCGAACTTACATCGTCACCCGATCTATCCCTGCTAGATGAGAATCTGCCTTCGGAAGTGCTCGAACTCAGGCTTGCCTTTCCGGGTCGCGCTCTCGAAGAGCTCCGGATTCCAGATCTCGATCTTGTCGATCACTCCGACGATCAGCGCCTCGCCCTCCAACTCCGCCGCCCGCTGCAACCGATCTGGAATCAGGATGCGCCCTTGCTTGTCCGGGACCACCTGTAGAGCGTTCGCCAGGATCGCTCGCACTCCGGCCCGCGCTTCTGCTTGCCGACGCTGGAGCTCCCCCAAACGCTCCTCCACCTGTCCCCACGCCGCAGCCGGATACAGAAAGAGCGCCCGCTCATCCGGGTGGACCAGTACGAATCCGTTTTCCCCGGCCGCGCGTCGAAAGGAGACCGGAAGCGCGAGCCGCCCCTTGTCGTCCAACTGGTGGAGATAGCTCCCCAGGAAGCCGGTCAAGCAACCCTCCCGGCAAGATCACTTAGACCCGGTGACGGGGGACCCGGGCGATGGCTAGGCTAGTCTGTCGGGGGTTCCCACCTTTCCCCACTCCGACCCACAAGCTAGTAAGCCGACCCCACCCCGTCAAGGACTTCCTCCACCCCACAACCGGCCGGTTCCACGGCCCCGTCATGCGAACAAAAGCCGAAGACCAGCGACAAAAAAATTGAGCCCGGGCTCGGGTGCCCGGGCTCAGCGGCTGGCTCGCTGCGATGCCGGCGCCGCTAGCGCCGCGACAGCTGCTTGATCCGAGCCTCCACGTTGAGCAGCCATTTCTCTGTGGCGTCCTTCAACGCCGGGACCTCTTTACGCACACTGCCCGCTCGGTTGAAGTGCTGCATAGCCGCCTGGAAGTTGCCCTGCGCCCGTTGCAGCTGACCGAGAGTCGTCTGGTCGGGCTTGGCTAGTCTCTCGCCCAGCTGGTAGTAGGTGTAGCCCCACCAGAACTCGACTTCTCGCTTCTGGTTGGCCGGCGCGAAACGGCTGGCACGCTCGAAGTACCTTACCGCGCCCGGCAAGTCGCCGCCGTTGCGTGCCTGGTGCGCCGTGCTGAAGAAGAGACGGTAGACGTCATCGGCGGAAGAGCTGCCCGACTCGATGGCCAAGTTGAAGTCGGCCATGCCACCGGCTTCATCGCCGCCCTGCATCTGGAACTGTCCCCGCTTTAGGTATTCGTTAGCATAGCTCGCGTCGAGCCCGATCACCTTGTCCATCGCGGCGCTTGCGTCGGCGTAGCGGTTCAGCCGACTCAAGGCGTCGGCATACAACGACCAGAGCCGCGGGCTCTCAGCGTGGGCTTGCAGCGCTTTCTCCGCGAAGGCGACGGCCTCACGGGTGCGATTGGCCCGCGTGTAGGCCGCCAGCGCGTTCTCGACGATCGTGAGGTCGGTCTCTTCACCCTTGATCTCGAGTACCTTCTCGTACGCCTGGAGCGCGACGTCGACGTAAGAGGAGTCTTCGGCGGAGTAGCGGAGTGAGTAGTCACCGAGCGACTGCAGCAGGTCGACGTCTTCCTCGGCGTGCTTCAGACCCTCCTGGATGATGTCGATCGCCGGCGCCATCAGGTCGGCCTGTGCCAGGTCGTAGGCCACCTTCAGACGAACCGGTACGTTTCCTGGATCGAGCTCCAGGTACTGCTTATAGAGCTCACTGGCCCTTTCCGCCTGCCCACTTTGCGAATAGATGTAGGCTGCGTTCTGCAGGGCGTCCCTATGGCCGGGCTGGTTGCTCAGCACCCTCTGGAAGTAGGCAATGGCAGAATCTGCCCAGCCGTTTGTGCCCACCTCGGTGTTCTCGAACAACTGACGGAAGGCGAGGCCTTTGTTAAATAGTGCCGGCACGCTTTTCGAGTTGATTTCCAGCGCTTCGTTGCAATTGCGCAGAGCGTTGTCCGGCTGCTGGCTTCCGACGTAGTCGGCGCAAAACTGGCGAGCCCGTACGAAGCGCACTTGGGTCTCAAACGCCTTGATGGCGGCGGCAGCCACGCTCTGCACGGCGCGGTCGTTCTTGTCGCGAATCCTCACCGGAGGTACCTGAACTTCGTCGCCGGTCTTCACGTCGATGAAGCCTGCGCTGACGTCGTACGCGCCGCCCGACTCGCTCAGCGAGCCGTAGAACACGACTTGCGCTCCCATGAGATTCGCGAGCTGACGCGCCTTTATCGCGTTCAGCTCTTCACGCTTCACCTCGTATTGCTTGAGGGCGCGACCGAACTCCTTCTCAGGAACCGGGGCATGTGTGGGGAATTCCGCGAGTCGCGAGCTGATTTCCTTGGCGACCTTCTCGCCGAACTTCCTGTCGAGCGCGCTCGATTCGATCGGGACCACGAGAACGCGGAAGCGCCCACCCGGTTCTTGCTGGCGGGCCGCGGCATGCGCCTCGGCGGCCAACCCCGCCCCGAGTGCGAAAGCGACAGCCATGCTCGCCAGCCAGATCACGCCGTTACCTCTCGACTTGGCAACGCTTAACTCCATGAGGTGTCTCCCACGCTAACGTCTCAAGCAAGCGGGTCAGCGCCCGCGGCTACTCCACAACTCCAGGCCGATCCGCCGCAGACCCGCAACGCCCGGCGAACACAGATGGGCGCGCCTGGACTCGAACCAGGGGCCTC
>CAYFXF010000090.1:0-335 GCA_964347085.1 uncultured Gemmatimonadota bacterium
GGACTCGCCAGGACCCGGTGAACCTGATGGCGGCGCTCAACCTGGCGGGCGCGGTCCAGTTCGAGCTGGGTGACCTCGAGTCAGCTGGGGATCGATTCTCCGAACTGCTGGAGCTGGCGCGCGAGCGCGAGGACGAGCGGATGAGCGGCCGGGCAACCAACAATCTCGGCGCCATCGCCAGCCTGCGGGGCGACCACGACCGGGCGCTGTCTTTGTATCGGCTCGCGATTCCGGTGTATCAGCGGGTCGGTTTCCTGGCCGGGCTGGCGCAGACGCATCACAACCTTGGCATCGTCTCCCGGGACCTCGGTCGGTGGGATGAGGCGCAACAGAAC
>CAYFXF010000090.1:493-5669 GCA_964347085.1 uncultured Gemmatimonadota bacterium
TCGTGGCCGCGACGCAGGGAGACGGGAGTGTGGCGAAGCGCCGACTGGAAGAGGCACTTGAGCTGGCCCGCGAGCACGGGAACCCGCTGCTGGAGGCGGAGATCCTCGAGGAGCGGTCGGAGCTGCGCGCCGGCGCCGGTCAGCTGGCGCTGGCGCGTGCCGACCTTCAGGTCGCGGCGGCGCTCTACCGTCGGCTCGGCGCAGTGAAGCGGCAGGCAGGCGCCGAGGAGCGGCTGAGCGCGCTCGGCCGCTAGCGGCGAACCCGCCGCCTGCCGACTCGATCCGCCCCGTAGAGTGCTCGCCCCGTCGCCACACTATGTCGTCTCAGCTCCCGCTCAACTCGCCGCGCTGACCGGAGCGGTCAGACGATTTCGGTGACCTTCTTGAGAGCCGAATCGTCTTAAGGGTGAACCCAACCAGAGAACACATCTCAAACACAGGTGGCACCGTGCGAAGCGAAGGCGGTCGCATGACGAATCGCCCAGGGGACAATTGTGTGTGAACAGGAGTAAGGGAAGATGAAAACGACGGAGAAGACACTGACTGTCGCGATGGCGCTGGCCCTGCTGCTCGGTTTCACGGGCCCGCTCTACGCACAGGGGGGCGCCGGGGCGCGACGCGGGGGGCAGCAGCAGCAGGCCGTAGGGCAGAAGCAGGGAGAGCTGATGCAGGAGCGGCAGCTGGTGCAAGCGCAGGAGATGCAACAGCGGATGCACCGGATCCTGGAGAGGGCACATCAGCTCAATCGGGAACTCACCCAACAGGCCGCGCGGCAGCACAGCGGACTCATGACGCAGAATCGCGAGCTTCAGCGCATTTGTGAGTCGGTCGAGGGTATGGCCCAACACATGAATCGCGTGATGGAAGGCTCGCGAAACATGCTCGGGGATCCGGCATTGGCACGTGATCGCCAGATGCAGCGTGAGTTGGAACGGCTGCGTGAGCGCATGGACGACGTGGCCGGCCAGATGGAGAACACGCTGCAGATCATGGAGCGGCTGCAGCAGCGCGGCTGAACACGCCCGAAAGCTGAAGATGATGGACTGGCGCAGGGGCGCACTGGCGGTCGGGGGCGTGGCCACGGTCCCGGCCGCCGGCCCCCCCGCGATCTCGCTCTCGCTCGGCTGGCGCTAGTCGCGTCTGAGCCTCCGCGCGGCCGACCCCGCGTCGCAGCGTGCATCAGCGGCGCCCGGGCCGTATCATCCGACGTGACCCATTCCGGGATTTCGAACATGGCCTTGAGGCTGCTCAGGAAGAGGGCGGCGACGCCTACGCCGCGACCCGAGCTCGTCGGCGCGTCGCTGAGCGGGCTGCCTGCCGACCTCTTGCAGGAAGCGTCTCAGCGGCTGGGCTGGGCGGCCCTCACTTACGCGACGACCTTCTTCCTTGCCTACTTCGGCGCGCACTTCTTCTTCTATTCCCGACTGTCTGAGCTGGGCGTGCCGCCCGAGGACCTGTTCAGGGGAGACCGCGCCATCCAGACCTGGGTGGCGATCGTTTCGATCGCGCTCGCCCTCGGCGTCTTCCTCCTTTCGCGATTTGCGAAGATCCGGCCGGTCACCCTGCTTGACGCCGGTCTGGTGTTCGAGGTAGTGGGGGCCTTTGGGATTTCCATGTCGACGATGTGGGGTGTGTTCCCTGAGTGGTCGCCTGGTGGTTTGGCGGAACAGGTGCCGGGGATTCCCTGGGAGTGCGTTTGGATTTTGATCTTTCCTCTGCTCGCGCCCAACACGCCGGGGAAGATCCTGCTCGCCTCTCTCGCCGCGGCGTCGACGGGGATGCTCACGGTCGCGCTCTCCAAGGCCGCCGGGCTGACCAGTCCGGAAGCGCCGCTCCTCTTCTTCTTCGGCTGGTTCCTCTTCACCACCTACCTGTGTGCCGGCCTCGCGTTCGTGATCTCGCGTGCCGTCTACCGCTTCGGTCACCGCCTGCGCCGCGCCCGCGAGATCGGCAGTTACCAGCTGGTCAAGCGGTTGGGTCAGGGCGGCATGGGCGAGGTGTGGCTGGCCCGCCACCGCATGCTCGCCCGGCCCGCGGCCGTCAAGCTGATCCGGCCCGACAGCCTGGGCGACGATGAGGCGACCCGCGGCTACGTGCTGCGCCGCTTCGAGCGCGAGGCGCAAGCCACAGCGGCCCTCGAGTCCCACCACACGATCGAGTTGTTTGACTTCGGCATCACTCAGGACGGGTCGTTCTACTACGTGATGGAGCTGTTGCGTGGGCTCGACCTGGACACGCTGGTCCAGCGTTTCGGACCCGCGTCTGCGGCGCGCGCGGTCTATCTGCTGAGCCAGGTCTGCCACTCGCTGGCCGAGGCGCACGAGGTTGGCATGATCCACCGGGACATCAAGCCGGCCAACATCTACGTCTGCCGCCTCGGTCTCGAGTACGACTTCGTCAAGGTGCTCGACTTCGGGCTGGTCAAGACGATCGATGGCCGCGCGGGCGCCGCCACCGAGCTCACCGCCGAGGGGATCGCCACCGGCACCCCCGCCTTCATGGCCCCCGAGATGGCGATGGGCCGCGGAGATGTCGATGGCCGGGCCGACATCTACGGCCTGGGGTGCGTCGGTTACTGGCTCCTCACCGGCAGACGCGTCTTCGAGGCCGAGAGCCCGCTCGCCACCGTCGTGGCCCACGTACAGGAGACGCCCGTCCCGCCCTCCCAACGGAGCGAGCTCCCCATCCCCGCACCGCTTGAGGAGCTCATCCTCGCCTGCCTGGCCAAGGACCCCGCCGAGCGGCCGCAGAGCGCGGCCGAGCTGGGTGCGCAGCTCGCCGGCTGCCCGCTCGACCCGACCTGGAGCCACGAGCGGGCGCGTGATTGGTGGGCCCTTCACCTGCCCGACCTCCCCGACGCGGAGGCGGCGGCGGAGGCAGTCGCGGCGGAGCTGCTCACCGTGCACGCGTGAGGGCCATGTTGTCTACTTAGCGTCCAGTGTGCGAAGGCGGGGTCTTGAGGCGTCGAAGTCCAGTAGGCCGACATCGTTTGAACAGCCACTGGAGAGAGGAGCGAGGATGTCCACGACTCGTAGGGAGTTTCTGCAGCTCGCGGCCGCCGCCGGCGGCGCGCTCGGGCTCGGCCTGCTGGGCGAGGCTCAGGCTGCGGAGCGCCGTATCGCCGGGGCGGGCAAGTCGCTGCGCATCCTCATCCTGGGCGGCACGGCGTTCACCGGGCCGCACCAGGTCCGCTGTGCGCTGGAGCGGGGCCACGCGGTCACGATCTTCAATCGCGGCAGGACGGAGCCGACGGTGCACGCGGAGCTGTTCGAGCGGGTGGAGAAGCTGGTCGGTGATCGGGACGACGATCTCGAGGCGCTCGAGGGTCGTGAGTGGGATGCGGTGATCGACAACTCGGCCTCGCTTCCGCGCTGGGTGCGTGAGTCGGCCGGGCTGCTCAAGGATCGCGCCGATCTCTATCTGTTCACCTCGTCGCTCTCCGTGCACGCCGACTTCAGCCGGCAAGGGATCACAGAAGACGATCCGGTCGCGACGATCGACGACCCGACGGTGGAGGAGATCACCGGTGAGACCTACGGCCCGCTCAAGGCGCTGTGTGAGGCGGAGGCGCGAGCGGCGTTCCCGGGCCGGGCGATCGTCGTTCGGCCGCACCTGATCGTCGGCCCCGGCGATCGCTCGGACCGCTGGACCTACTGGCCGGTCCGGATCGAGCGTGGCGGCGAGGTGATGGCGCCCGGGACGCCGGAGGACCCGACCCAGTACATCGACGCCCGCGACCTGGCCGAATTCGACATCCGGCTGCTCGAGGATCGGGCGGTGGGCACCTACAGCGCGGTGGGCCCGCTGTCGCCGCTCAGCATGGCCGGGCTGCTTTACGGTATGCGGGCGGTGGTGAGCAACGAGATCTCGTTCAGCTGGGTGGACGCGGACTTTCTGGCCGAGTACGAGGTCGCGCCCTGGATGCAGATGACGGCCTGGGTGCCGCCACGCGGCGAGATGGCGGGCTTCGCGTCGTTCGACAACCGCCGTGCCGTCGCTGCCGGGCTGGGCTACCGGCCGCTCGCCGTGACGGCCCGGGAGACGCTCGACTGGTGGGGGACGCTGCCGGCGGAGCGGCGCGCGAAGCCGCGCGCGGGACTGGATCCGGCACGCGAGAAAGAGGTGCTGGGCGCCTGGCGGGCGCGGAACGCCCAAGGCTAGCTCGCGGTTCAAAGTAGCGATGAACGGCGAGCGGCCCGGCCCGGCGACGCGTCTCTTGCGGCGCGCCGTCGATGTGAAGCCCGACGAGGTGCGCGCGCTTCTCCTGTCGTGCGCTTACTTCTTCTTCATCCTCTCCGGCTACTACATTCTGCGGCCGATCCGCGACGAGATGGCCGTGGCCAGCGGGGTGCGCAACCTGCCCTGGCTGTTCACCGGCACGCTGGTGATCATGCTGCTGGCGCATCCGCCGTTCGCCGCACTGGTGGCGAAGCTTCCGCGCACGCGCTTCATCTCGTACACGTATCGCTTCTTCATCGCCAACTTGCTCGTCTTCTTCGCGCTGCTGAGGCTGGCGCCGCCGGACGCCAACATCTGGATCGGTCGCGCCTTCTACTGGTGGGTCAGCGTCTTCAACCTGTTCGTCGTGTCGGTCTTCTGGGCCTTCATGGCCGACGTGTTCCGGAACGAGCAGGGCAAGCGATTGTTCGGGTTCATCGCGCTGGGCGGCACGCTGGGCGCGATCGTGGGGGCCGGGCTCACGGCGTCGCTGGCCGAGGTGATCGGGCCCGTCTACCTGATCCTGATCTCGGTCGCGCTGCTGGAGCTGGCGGTCCAGTGCGTGCGGCGCCTGGCTCGCAGCTCCGTCGCGTCCGGTCGCCCGCCAGCCGCCGAGGGTCGGTCGGCCGAGGCGCCGATCGGCGGCGGCGTGCTCGCGGGCGTCGTCGGTGTGCTTCGCTCGCCCTATCTGCTGGGCATCTGCGCCTACATGCTGTTCTACACCGTGGCGGCGACCTTCCTCTACTTCCAGCAGGCCGAGATCGTCGATCGCACCTTCGTCGACCGGGCGGCACGCACGGCGTTCTTCGCCAAGATCGACCTGGCGGTAAACGTGCTGGCGATCTTCACGCAGGGCTTGCTGACCGGCCGGATCATCAAGTGGCTGGGCGTCGCGCTGACGCTGGCGCTCTTGCCGGCCCTCTGCGTGATCGGCTTCACCGGGTTGGGCGTCGCTTCG
>CAYFXF010000091.1:0-5591 GCA_964347085.1 uncultured Gemmatimonadota bacterium
TGAAGCCGCTGACGAACAAGAGGTCATACTCGCGTCGCAGCCGACTCAAGGCCGGGAAGGCCGTCAGTAGCATAGCCCATTTCCTGAGCAGCCCGGGCCCGGACGGAGGGATTCTCTTCACTGTTACAGAGCCCGTGCGTTCAGTCTTCTTAAAGGAACGCGATGAGCGTCGCGTGAGCACCGTCACGGCAAACCCGGCGGCGAGGAGACCCTCGGCGAGCGATCTTGCCTGTGTCTCACCGCCGCCGACGACCGGATGAAACGTCTCCGTGAGAATACAGATTCTGGGATTGCTCACGACCTGTTTCCAGCTACCGAGACGATGGGACTGTGTTTGTTATACAGACGTCAAGCACGCTGTGTCGGTCGAGGAACCCTGCTCTTGCCGCCTCTAAGACGCCTCGTAAGTCGTCGCCAGTGGAACCTCAGGATGTCCCTTGGCCTCGGGTCGCGATAGAGCGGGCCTTTCTGGCCTTGAGTGGGGAGACAGACGGCTGATCCGGATCTCACATCGAGCACCGCCTGGACATAGAGGTCGAGGCCGAGCGCTTCCACGTCCCGCCAGACGCTTCCAACAGAACGGCCAGCGACCACGACCTCCGCTTGCTTGACGATTTCCCCGGTATCGAGCCCTGCGTTCACCTTTTGAATCGTCACTCCGGCGACCTCCTCACCGCGCGCCATGGCCCAGAACGTCGTCTTCTTCCCGCGGTAGTCTGGCAGCTTGCCATGATGGATGCCCAGCGTCCCCAGCCTGGGTATCTCGAACAGTTCGGGCTTCAGTATCGGACTGCCGTAGATCAGTCCGAGGTCCGGTTTCAGAGCCGCTACCTCGCTCAGCACCTGCTTCGCGTGGATGTCCGGCACGAAATGGATACGGCCCGAGACGCGCGAGAACTCCCGGTTAAGGGTAAACGTCCCGCGCGGGTCGGCTAGCACCCGGCTCAGGAGGGCGAGCAAGCGCGCCAGCATCAGGGGCAGTGCCAAGAACCTCCGGCGCCGCCAGAGGTCTGCAACGACCGCGAGCACGGAACGCGACTCGGATTGGCAGAATCCCGCCAAGAAATCCACCTCGGGCCGCTCTTCCAGACGGCAGACAAAGTGTTTCACGCCCGGCTCGAGCGTCGGACCACCCCCGAAGAGTACGACCCGGATCGGCCGCTCGAGGGCCCTCTCGTTCAGCGGGCGCATGGTCGTTCGGGCCCCCTCACCCTTGAGTGGGACGGCTGTTGCGTCGACGCAACAGTCCGAGGACGGCGTCCTTGGCCCGCTTCATCGGCGGCTCGACTCGGTGGAGAACCGGGATCCCGAGACGGAGTCGCTGGAAGATCTGCGCGGCGGGGAACGCCGGATCGAATCTGAGGAAGACCTCGGGACTCTGACAGACGTCATCGAGCAGGCGGTCGGTCAGGATGGGTCGGTCCTGCCACGGGAAGAAACGTGTGGTCTGGCTCTCGAAACATGTGAGAGCTCGTCTCTTCCGCTCGCCTTGCGGCCTGATATCGACGCTCAGGAGGTGATCCGGGCGGATGAACCGGCGGACGTCTCCGCCCGGGAGAAGCCGGAGCCGGTAGTAGACGAAGTACTCGAAGATCTCGAGCCGGCGGCCGCTCAGTCGCACAAACTCGCGTGCGATGCGGTTCAAGGCGAGGTGGTCGGCGTGCTGATCGTAGCGGAAGGGGATGAGCAGTCGATCCGGCGACAGCTTGTCGAGCACGGCTGACAAGGACTGGCGTAGCTCGGCCTTATGCTGACGCAGTCGGCCATCTGGGAGATTGAGGAAGTGAACGTTCCTCTCCGGTCGCGGGGCACGGAGCCGATCCAGGGAAACAGGGGCGCCGGCGATCTGGACCCGTCCGTGGCGTAAACGAAATGGACCTGTGACCCTCTTGGGAGAAGCGCGACGGAGCCGCCGCAGGCCAGCACGCCGTCGTCCATGTGGGGCACCGCGACACAGACGACTCCGCGGAAGACGCTGGTTGGATTGACGAACGACACGCTCCACTCCGCTAGGCCGGCAGGTTTTCGAGGATGGCCAAAGTCTCCCTGCCACACTTCTCCCAGCTGAAACGCTTAGCGCGTTCCCGGCCGCTGTTCGACAATGCGGTCTGAAGATCGCTGTCAGTGAGAACTCGACTCACGGCCTCAGCGATTTCTTGAGGCTCGTCCGGGTCCACGAAAAGTGCCGCCTCGCCTGCGATCTCCTTCAGGCCGTTGACGTTGGAAGTGACGATCGGCGTTCCGCAGGTCATGGCCTCAGTAATCGGAATCGGAAATGCCTCCAGGTTGGAGGGATACAGGTAAAGGCCCGCCAGCGAGTAGACGGCGGGGAGGTCGGTCTGGTCCATCCAGCCCGGGAACAGGACATCCTGGCCATACCCCTCATCGGGGATGTGATAATCGACCCTGAAGACCTCGCACCCTTTGCCGCCAACGACCAGCTTGTGGGGGGAAGGCGTCTGGGCGTGATATCTACGATAGCCGTCGAGGAGGTTGCCGAAGTTCTTACGGCTATCACCACCACCCGTCTTGGAAAGCGTGAATATGAAGCGGTCCGGCAGATTGTAGCGACTTTTGACCCGTGTCAGCTCGGCCGAGTCTTCGATCCGACGAAAATGCTTCGCTGGGCCGAAGTAAACAGTTCTCACCTTGTCAGGCGGCAGCTTGAGGACACGGTTGAAGTTGTCGGTGGTGAGCTGCGAAACGGAGAGTACGACGGCGGCCTTCCTGAAATACCACGGCATGACCGTTTTGATATATCGGACATCGAGGGGCTTGTAGAACTTGGCCTGCTCCGGGATAAACCAGTCGGCGCCGTGGACCACCATCACCGCCTTGCAAGGTGCGAGAAGCGGAACGGTGAACTTCGGGTGAAACAGCACATCGATCTTCTCGCGCCAGCAGGCGAGCGGAATAGCGACCTGGTCCCAACTGGCCTTGTTCGGAGCTCTGACCAGCCGCTCGGTCACGTTGTCGTAGCCGTCGAAGCGGCCCAGGTTGGAAGCCGTGCGATAGAACAGGACGTATCGGTTCTGCCGGTCGATACGCAGCAGCTCGTTAACGAGGTTCTCCGTGTATACGCCGATCCCACCTTTTTCGTCCAGCGAGCGGAGCATCAGACCGATACGCATTGGCTCACCCGTTCCAAGTAGAGACATCTGCGGCTGGCTCCGACTCGGCACTTGCCTCTGCCGTTGTTGCCCTGCGTCTCGAGCCTGCGAGAATTGCTAGGAGGAGCAGACCTCCAAATGCCAGTTCAGTCAACAGTGTCCACAGATGTCGAATCGTGATCCAGCCGTCGGACCAGTGTAGGCCGTAGAACAAATGCACCGGAGCCGTAAATCTCGACCCGCTGAACGGCCAGAGCAACATCACGCCACGCCCGATCGTGAAGTAGTCCATGAGGACGTGGAGCTCGTAGCAGAGGAGGCAAAGCATCAGCCACACGCGGAAATCGGACCGCCCCCAGATCCAGACACCAACCGCGACTGCCAGTGACACGCAGAGGCCGACGATGAGGCTGTTCGTCACGTTGTTGTGGTAGGCGCTGAAGTCACCGAGCAGCAGCCCTGCGACGGCGTCGACATCGGGCAGCAGGGAGAGGCCAAGGGCGACGAGTACTAGAGGGGCCGTCTTGGTTGGCGGCCTGGGTCTGGGCCGGGGCCCACGTCGGCGAAACAGGTGGTAGGCCGCGAGGCCGGTCATGGCGTGTGCTAATGGGGATGGCACTGCGGTCCTCCAGCCACGCTCTACGTTTCAGCGGAGACGTCGCCGTACCCGTCCCTGCGCCCGATGACTCGGGCGGGCACGCCCGCGGCGATTGAGCCGTCCGGCAGATCGTCGATGACCACCGCCCCCGCGCCGATCACGCAACCATGCCCCACGTGGACGCCATCTACGACGCGTACCCCTACACCCATCCAGACGTCATCTCCTATCGTCACCCCTTCAGCGCTCCCGATCTGCCGCTTCATGGGGATGTCCGATCGTGCATAGCTCGGATTACCGGAGATGATCACTGAATTGGCGCCAATCGTGATGTAAGAGCCCAGCTCGACGTCGCCAAGGCCAGCCCGAATGTAGCAATTGGGTCCGATCGAGACGTCCTCGCCGAGCGAGATGGTTGCGGAAGCGCAGGAGAGGATGCTGTTCCTGCCGATCAGCACCGAATCGCGGAGCCGGATCCGCGACCCGGCGCCCTTGGCATCCAACACGGCGTTCGCGTCGATGAAGACGTTGTTTCCGAGAGCGATACTTCGGGGGCAGCGGAACGTCACCCGTGGTCCTATGACGACGCCGCGCCCGACCGAGTCGAACAGTCTGCCGTAGGTCGCCTTGCGGAGAAAATAACCGGCGGCGCCCGGAAGCGAAGAGAGGAAGAAGGTCAGGAGTTCGTACCTCAGAAATGCCAGAAGAGAGGCGCCGTCGCCGACATGCATGGCGCGATACTTCTGCAGCGCCGACTCTCTCTCCTTTCCGAGGGTTTCGACCAGAGTCTCTCTAGTTGGGCTGATTTGTTGCATCACGGGTGTCGCTGGATCTCGGCCTGTGGCCCCGCTGATCCCTTCGCCTCGGTTCAGCACGCGGCCACCGCTGTCTTTTCCTCGGGGCAGGTTCGCCCAGCGGCTGGGGCCGGTCACACCCGTCCTGGCGCTCTGCGGCGATCTACAACTTGACGGCCGTAACCGAGAACTTGTAGGCAAAGCGCCTGGCCGCCGCCTCCGGCAGCAGGTTGTATAACGGCTTGAACCCCCAGGTATACAGCTTCGCCTTCAGGCCTTTGCGTGCGACGGGAAGAGCTCGGAAATGGTCCTGCGTTCCTTGCTCCACCCTGAAGCCGTGGAACAGATCGAGAATCGCGTCCTCGGTCAGAAACTCGTTGACCGGTGGGTCTTCCTCCCGGTATTCGATGTTCTCACGGCCCAAGCGTGACAACCAGTACATCCAGGAAGGCCGCCGATAGAAATGCGAGATGACTGCGCGCCCGCCGGGCTTGAGCACTCTGTGCACTTCGCGGATCGCGCGGGCCGTGTCCCCAGTGGCATGAAGCACCCCGTTGCTCCATACCCCGTCAAAACTATTCTCTTCGAAGGTCAGGGCCAGCGCATTCTCGACTCGGACCTCTTCCGGCTCGTACCCCTCGAGCACGAAATGGCGCCGGGCGAGCTCTACCGCGGTCGGCGTGAGGTCGGTAGCCGTAACGCGAACGCCCCGCTTGAGGAACTCTAGACTATCGAACCCGAGCCCACAGCCGATCTCCAGCAAGTGCTTCCCCTTCAGCAAGCGAGCCTCTCGTTCGATTCGCTCCATGATCCAGGGGAACTTGTAGGGGTTCATCCAGGGCCGGATGTGCTCGAAGAACTCTTTACTGCCGGCCTTGAGCTCGGGGCGGGTGACGTACTGGAGCCCCAGGGGGCGCGAGTCCCAGTAGTCGTGGTGGCCTGTGTTACGAGACGGCGTTTCCCGAGCGCAGGCCGAGATGCAGGCGCCCAGGGTGGCCAGGGCCCGACGGGCGGCCGCCACTATGTGACCGGCGGGCAACGGTGATCCGGCCCTGGCTCTCGCCACGGTATGATACATGCGATTACCCG